>JAEZVS010000181.1 GCA_023443145.1 Bacillota bacterium
GTGAGGATATTGTGCTTCATTTGTGGGTAAAAGTGAAAGAAAATTGGCGCGATCGAGACAGCTTATTGCATGATTTTGGCTATGACTCGAGCGATTAATCTTTAAGGACCAACCGAATAGATTTATAATATGTTTTAGGATGTGTTGAGGAGGGAGCCATGCTCGAAGAAATTAAAATACCGGTCACCGAAGAAGAGGAAGACGCACTCCGAGAGTATCTTGCGGACGTACCGCCTGAAGACATTGCGGAATACATCTCAGAATTAGACGACCGTGATGAGCAAGTGGCTCTGATCAAGGTGTTGGCTCCGGAAGATGCGGCCATAGTTTTCTTTGAAATGGACGACTATTCGCTGGTGTCAGACGTTCTTCTGTCTTTGCCGCGGTGGTCGGCGATGGCCATTGCATCGGAAATTCGTACCGACGACGCGGCCGACCTTCTGGCAGATATGGACGATGCCACGCAAAAGCGTGTGTTGGAGCTTTTTGATGAAGAAGATCGCGTAGATATTGAAGAATTGCTGGGCTATGCAGAGGATACCGCCGGCGGCTTGATGACCACAGAGTTCGTGGTGATTCCGGCTTTTGTGACGGCGGAAAAAGCCATTGAAATGCTTCGTGCCTTTGCTCCGGATGCCGAGACCATTTACTATGTTTATGTGATTGACGGCATGAATCATTTGGTGGGAATACTGTCTTTGCGTGAACTCATCATTGCCGGGCCAATGACGCCGGTGTCGGAGATCATGCACACCAATGTCACCTGCGTGAATGTGCATGATGACCAGGAAGACGTCGCCGATCTCATGACCAAATACAACTATTTGGCGGTGCCGGTTGTTGATGATGACGATCACATTATGGGGATTATCACCGTTGACGACATTGTGGACGTTATTCATGAAGAAGCCACCGAAGACATCTATCGCATGGCCGGTATTACGGAAGCGGAAGACGATGAAGAAACCAATGTATTTAGTGCGTATCGGGCGCGTATGCCGTGGCTGCTCATTACGATAATGGGCGAACTGGGAAGCGGGGCCGTACTCCACGGCTTTGAAGCCAAGCTGCAAGTGATCACCGCCTTGGCCATTTTTATTCCGTTGCTCACCGGGGTTGCAGGTAACGTGGGTACACAGTCTTCCACGGTAACGGTGCGCGGGTTGGCCACGGGAAATTTGGACACCTCTCAAGCGGTGCGCATTGTACTGCGTGAAACATGCATCGGTATCGCACTGGGTTTATCGGTGGGACTCATCGTAGCAGGCATTGCTTCAATTTGGCTGGGCATGCCGAGCTTGGGATTGGTGGTGGGTCTCACCTTGCTCATCAACAATTTAACTGCATCATTTATGGGGACAGTGGTACCTTTAACCTTTAAACGTATCAATATTGACCCTGCAGTGGCGTCGGCTCCGTTTATCACCACGGTGGTGGATATTGCCGGTTTGATGAATTATACTTTTATTGCCGTTGCGATTTTACAGTTGTAAGGAGATTGTTATGTGGCGATGGGAAGTAGGAAAAGATATTTCCTGGAAAGATCCTTTATTTATATATGCCTTGGCGATGGTGACTGCGTTTGCCGTCGCCATTCTTATTAATGCATTTTTGAATTTTACCGGCGGACAGTTGCTTTTTGTGAACACCCTGGTGCAAGATCTGGTTATCGTAGCCACCATCGTTTGTTTGCTGCGGCGGCGCTATCATCTGCCGTGGTCCCGTATCGGTATACGACCAATTTCCCCCGAAACCGTTGTGACCGCTGTGATGTGGGGCGTGGGTGTACTCATTATCATGACCGGATTGGTGAGCATGTTGAATATGTTGCTGCCTCGCGGGCTGCCGCCACAGAATGTGGAAGCCATTTTCTCTGTAGGCACTCCGGCGGCGGCATTTGTCTTATCCATGTTCTTAATGGGAGTGGTGGCGCCCATCACAGAAGAATTGCTTTTTCGAGGTTACTTATATGAAGCCCTGAAGCTTCATCTTACGCAACGCAGTGCCATGATGGCGACCAGTGTTGTTTTTGCAGCAGTACATATGGATATATATCGTTTTCTGCCGCTGGCCTTTGGTGGTTATGCGTTGAACGTATTGGCAGAAAGAAAAAAAAGCATTACAGCATCTATGATCATGCATGCCACTTGGAACGGGCTTATGGTCATCATGGCTTTTGTGAGTATGGTCGCCAAGTAGAGGAGAAATAGAGATGACAGAGATTTTAGATCTCCGCACTGAGGCAATCAGTCATGACGGACGAGGCATTGCCAAAGACAACGGACAGGTATACTTTATCCCGGGCGCGCTCCCTGATGAGACGGTTCGCGTTCAAGTTATTGAGGAAAAGAAGAACATAAACGTTTGCCGCTTAAGAGAGGTGTTGACACCCTCTGCCGGACGTATGGTGCCGCCGTGCAGTGTTTACTGGCAGTGCGGCGGCTGTGCGATCCAACATGCGGAGCCAAAGCTGGCCAATGCGCTTAAAGAACAAATAGTGCGGGATGCACTTCGTCGCATCGGAAAGATAAATGCGCCCGTCCGAAACATACTGGCCATGGATACTCCTTGGCGCTATCGCAATAAAGCGCTCTTCCATGTGGATGAAAACCGAGGTCACGCACAGCTGGGTTTTTACGCTGCCGAAACGCATCTCCTGGTTCCGGCCCCCAACTGTTTGCTTTTTAGTCGAACCATCAATGATATGGCCGGATGGCTGCAAGACGCCATTACAGATACCGGATATGCCGGTCACATCAAAAAACTAATGATTCGCGAAAGTCAATCTCAAGGCGATTTGATGGTGGCCTTTATTACAGAAGATGATGCCTTTCGCTTGCCTCAAATTGTATCCCGTCTTCAGAGCAAATGGCCCCGAGTAACCAGTATCTGGTACAACAAACTGAACCATCCGTCACAAATGGTGGGACGGACCTGGCATCATTTATCAGGCGAGAAAACCATCGTCGATACCATAGGTTCTAAAGTCTATCATCTATCGCCGGCATCGTTCTTTCAAGTGAATAATGAGCAAGCGGCCCGAGCCTACGATTTGATTCGAAAATGGTGTCAAGAGATTGCGCCGGAAACAGTCTTGGATCTTTATACCGGCATCGGTACCATCGCTCTCTATGTGGCCGATGTGTGCGGCCATGTGGTGGGTGTGGAGAGCATTGGAGAAGCCATCAAGGACGCCAAAGCCAACGCCAAACAAATGAACATTCGAAATGCGTCCTTCTATACGGCCAAAGCCGAAGATTGGCTGCCTCGTTGGGTAGAAAAAAACGCCGCACCTGATCTCATCATAGTGGATCCGCCCCGAAAAGGCTTGGATCGGAAAGTGCTTTATGCCATTGAAAAGGCGCAGCCGCCCCATATGATTTATCTTTCCTGTAACCCGTCTACATTGGCACGAGATCTTAAAGCACTGGTGGCCAATGGCTATCGAGTGGAGGCGCTACAGCCGATCGACTTTTTCCCTCAAACTGCGCATGTTGAGACGGTAGCACTTTTGTCCAAACTCGATGTCGATAAGCACATAAGTGTTGAAATTAAGCTGGATGAGCTTGATTTGACAAGTGCTGAAAGTAAAGCGACTTATGCACAAATCAAGGAATATATATTAGAAAAATTTGATTTAAAGGTTTCGACACTCTATATTGCTCAGATTAAAAAGAAATGTGGTATTGAATTAAGGGAGAATTATAATAAATCAAAAAAAGAGAAACAGGTTATTCCACAATGCACACCGGAAAAAGAGGAAGCTATCATGGATGCTTTAAGGCATTTTAAAATGATTTAATAGAAATGGAGGGTATTTATGAGTTGGATAATAAAAATAATCTTATTTCCAATTAGCTTGGTATTAAGTATCCTCACAGCATTTCTGACATTTCTACTTGGTATCGGAACAGCCCTACTGTATTTGC
>JAEZVS010000130.1 GCA_023443145.1 Bacillota bacterium
CTTTAAGTACAAGCCCAAGAAAAATTACCGTCGTAAAAAAGGCCATCGTCAACCGTTCAGCCGTGTAGTGGTTGAATCCATCGAGGGCTAAGATATGATTTCTGTGGTGCTTTATTATCGAAGCGACGGCAGTGCGCAAGGTTTTTCGATCAGTGGTCATGCCGAATATGCGGCTTATGGTCATGATGTGGTCTGTGCAGGTGTCTCTGCATTGGTAATCGGCATCGTTAATGGGCTTATTCGAGAGAATGTGCCCATGCAGGAATTGGTGACAGAAGACAACCTTATTCGCCTGATGGCGGCAGATATGCTCTCTGCAGAAAAGGCCCAAACGGCACGCGTCCTTTTGGAAACGCTTTTTCAGGCATTGGGCGATATTAAAGAGCAGTATGGGTCGTCTTATATCGACGTAAAAACGAGTACGCTATAGGAGGTGTACGTATGTTGAAAATGAATTTGCAGTTTTTCGCTTCTAAAAAAGGGGTCGGCAGCACTAAAAACGGTCGTGATTCTCACGCCAAACGCCTTGGTGCCAAAAAAGCCGATGGCCAGTTTGTGAAAGCGGGCAACATTATTTATCGCCAGAGAGGCACAAAAATCCATCCGGGCGTGAATGTGGGTAGAGGTGGCGATGACACCTTGTTTGCCACTGCTGATGGCGTGGTGCGCTATGAGCATAAAACAAAGAACAGAAAACAAGTGAGTGTTTACGCCGGTTAAGGTAGTTGGGGGGTGGCCATCGGTCACCCTCTTTTTGTATATTCATATGGAGAAATGTGAATGACAGAAAAAGACATCAACGGACGAATGAAAGATGTTGAATCAGCAATAGATGGACAAAACAAAACGCTTAATCATCTAAGCAATTCTCGACTCGTATTTGCTGTATTATTTGTGCTGGGTTTGGCTGCTTATATCAAAGAAGGTTTGTGGCTGGGTTTGGCGGGTGCAGCATTTGCCCTCTTGGCATTTACGTTATTGGTTGTCCAATTTGGTCGTTTAAAAGTAAAGATCGGTTTTCTTGAAGCCAATCTTTCTGTTTTGGAGCGATATCAAAAACGCCACCTGGGCCGGTGGGATCAATTTGAAGACGATGGTGCCGACTATCGTCAGATGGATCCTCATAAAAGTGATGATTTGGATTTATTTGGACCGCATTCTCTGTTTCAATTTTTGTCGGTGGCACATACCATGAGCGGACGCAGTGCGTTGGCGCGACTTCTGGTGCATCCAAATCTGAATTATGTGCGTGAGAGACAGCATTCTGTCCGAGAACTTTTAAATGATGTAGATTTTGTGATTCAGTTTGAAGCAATGGCCTACGAACCGAATCATAGAAAGCGAGCCCGCGAGCAGGAAGCTGAAAAAGCTTTGCGCGCTTATGCCAAAGGGGAAGGGGCCTCCATGACGGCCGCCTTTCGATATATCGGGATCGTTCTGCCTATATTGACAGGAGTTGCCATTTTGGCTGCCGTGCTTAAGATTTTACCCTTCATGGTGCCAATGGCTCTTTTTGCGATCCAGATGGCGGTGACCATTTTAAATGCAGCATCCATTAATGAGCAAAAAATTGCCTTGCTTCAGTTTAATCGTCGCTTAAAAGGTCTGCAAGAGCGCCTCCGCTTACTCAATCTCCAATCTTTTCAAAGTCACTATTTGAAACGCATGCAAGATGATATTGCCGGTTGTGAGACCCACATCAAGCGATTGGATAAATTGGTGTCTTTGTGGTCTTTGCGGGAAAACTTTTTGCTGTATTTTCCTCTTTGTGGTCTTTTAGCGTGGGACTTTAATTGTTTGTGGGCTATTGAGCGTTGGCGAAAAGTCCATGGTGAGGATTTTAATCGCTGGCTGAATTGGATTGGTGAAGTGGAAGCACTTATCTCTTTAGGCACCATCGGTCGCATTCGCTCTGATGCGGTGATGGCAGAGATAAAAGAAGGGGATGAACCTTATCTGGCGATGACCGCTGCCACCCATCCGCTTTTGAATCCGCAACGGGCAGTGACCAACGACTACGCACAAGGCGGAGAGACGGTCATTATTACAGGCTCCAATATGAGCGGAAAAAGCACTTTTATGCGCACAATCGGATTAAATGCAGTGCTCGCATATGCCGGCGGTGTGGTTTGCGCAAAATCTTTTGTCATTAGTCCCATGCACATACTGACATCAATGAGGGTCAAGGACGATGTAAGCGAAGGCATCTCCACATTTTATGGAGAAATATTGCGCATTAAAGAAATGGCAGATTTTTCCAAGAAGCGTGTACCGGTTATGGTGCTCATAGATGAAATATTTAAAGGTACCAACTCGGCGGATCGCATTATTGGCGCGGAGATGGCCATTCGCCGATTGTCAAAACCATGGATGATGACCGTCGTCACCACACATGATTTTGAACTATGTACTTTAGTCGATTCGGATCAAGTTAAAGGGCGTAATGTTCATTTTGAGGAACATTATAGCAAGAATCAAATCCTCTTCGATTATAAAATTCGTTCAGGACGTTGCCATACAACCAATGCCCAGGCATTGATGCGTTTGGCAGGTCTTTTAGATGATGAGGCAATAAAGGCGGGTGAATGATGTTTTACGATTATGCAAAAATAAATGTGATTGGCGGTGCCGGAGGAAACGGTATCGTCGCGTTCCGGAGAGAAAAATATGTGCCTAAAGGCGGTCCTGCCGGCGGTGACGGCGGTGATGGCGGTGATGTGCGCTTGCGTGCCGATAACGGCTTGCGTACCCTCATTGATTTTCGCTATCAGACACACTATAAGGGTGAGCGCGGCATGCATGGTCAAGGCTCTAAGCAGCATGGCCGTTCCGGCGAAGACGTGGTGCTGCGTGTGCCTACCGGAACCATCGTGCGCGATTCGGCCACCAATCGCATTATGGCTGATCTCAGTCATCATGGCGATGAAGTGGTGGTGGCTAAAGGCGGTCGTGGCGGGCGGGGCAACACACGGTTTGTCAGCTCAACCCACCGTGCACCGGCTTACGCAGAAAATGGCGAACCCGGCGAAGAACGTTGGATTACTTTAGAATTAAAATTATTGGCCGATGTGGGACTTGTCGGATTCCCTAATGTGGGAAAATCCACTATAATTTCTCGAATTTCGGCTGCAAAGCCTAAAATTGCCAACTATCCTTTTACCACATTGGAACCTAATTTGGGTGTGGTGCAAGTAGATCCGGGTCGAAGTTTTGTGGTGGCCGATGTGCCCGGTTTGGTGGAAGGCGCCGCTGAGGGTGCTGGATTGGGGCACCGATTTTTGCGCCATGTGGAACGCTGCCGTGTGTTGGTGCATGTAGTGGATGCATCCGGCAGTGAAGCAAGAAATCCCATTGAGGATATTGAAACCATTAACAGTGAACTTTCACGCTATGCCCCTGAATTGGCAGAGAGACCTATGATTCTGTTGGCCAATAAGATGGATCTTTTGTCGCCGGAAGAACAGGATTCTGTTTTACGCGATTTGCAGGAAGCTTATCCCCATATGGAAGTGTTTCGAGCATCGGCAGCTACCGGAGACGGTATCCAGCAGGTGGTGTATCGTGCTGCCGACTTGTTGGATGCGGTAGGGGGAGAAATGCTTACATTCGCGGCAGAGGAAGAAGAAG
>JAEZVS010000043.1 GCA_023443145.1 Bacillota bacterium
GTGTATGGCCGATGGCTTCATCATTGGGCGGAATAAACAGATTCTGATCTGTTGCAAAATGATCGGGATTTTGAATGTTTTCAAAACGCAGCTCCCCGTAAGGGTTGGTCAACACACCGTTTATGGCCGAAAGTGCAGCGGTTTCAGGGCTCACCAGATAAACTTGTGCACTGGCTGTGCCGCTGCGGGCATAGAAGTTGCGGTTAAAGGTGCGTAGCGAAATCCCGTCTGTGTTCGGCGCTTGTCCCATACCGATGCAAGGGCCGCAACCGCATTCCAATATGCGGGCACCGGCTTCAATAAAGATGGAAAGCAATCCGTCATCAGCCATCCGCTTTAAGATTTGTCGCGATCCGGGGGAGACGACCAGGCTCACATTGTCAGCCACACGAGACCCTTTCAATACAGCGGCGCATTTGGCCAAATCCATATAAGATGAATTGGTGCAACTGCCGATGGCTACTTGATTGATGGCCATGCCTTGAAGGCTTTCTACAGTCACAACGTTGTCGGGGCTATGAGGGCAAGCGGTGAGGGGACGAAGCGCGTTTAAATCGATTACAATGCTTTTGCTGTAGGTGGCGTCGCTGTCGGCAGAAAGAGGTTGCCAAGCATCTTCACGGTTAAACGATGCCAGATATTCTCGTGTGCGTTCATCAGATGGGAAAATGGAAGTGGTGGCGCCCAGTTCGGCGCCCATATTGGTGATGGTGGCTCTTTCAGGTACGGAAAGACTCGCCACACCGGGTCCGGTGTACTCATAGACCTTATTGACACCGCCTTTTACTGTTTCCCGGCGCAACACTTCCAAGATCACATCTTTGGCCGATACCCCTGCGGAAAGCCGACCTTCCAAACGCACTTCAATAACTTCGGGCATAATAATATAATACGGTTTGCCGGCCATGGCTGCGGCCACGTCTACGCCGCCGGCGCCAATGGCGATCATGCCGATGCCGCCGCCTGTAGGTGTGTGGGAGTCGGAGCCGATTAATGTCTGGCCGGGAATACCGAAATTCTCCAAGTGCACTTGGTGGCAAATGCCGTTGCCCGGTCGAGAGAACCAAATGCCATAGTTGGCTGCAGCACTTTGAATAAAAAGATGATCATCAAAATTTTCCGGTCCGCTTTGCAGCATGTTGTGATCAATATACGCCACGCTGCATTTGGTGCGCACGCGGGGCGGATTCATGGCTTCCAGCTCCAAATAAGCCATGGTCCCGGTGGAATCTTGGGTGAGGGTTTGGTCAATGGTTAGACCGATTTCATTACCCGCAATCATATCGCCATCCACCAAATGTGCAGCAATGATTTTTTCTGTTAAATTTGCCATAATTGCCTCCATTCCTCTTGTTCAGTATGGTTTTATTATACAAAGTTCACAGTTCTGTTTCAAGCAAAGTCACAGATCGCAAATTCAACGCTTGGTCACCAAGGCAGTTTGGTCAAGGCATACGAAATTGAGATAAAAAGTTCTTTTTATCTATGAACGCTTGATTTTTCCTTAGCAAAAGTTTTATAATTACGGTAAGATCAGCCGGGACGATTTATATCGTCCTTAGGAACGGCGTAGCAACCCGTTCCCACTAAGCCACTCGCAAGAGTGGCTTTTTTACTAGGGATGTTGATGAAGAAGGAAGGGATTTCCATGCATTTGGCTGATGCCATCTGGGAATTTTTCTTTCCAACGCCGCATATTTGCGTGTTGTGTGAGAAAAATGTGGACATCATCGGACTATGTGAAAATTGTCGTGAACGCTACGGTTTAAAGAAACTTCGCTACGGTACCTGCGGACGCTGCGGCACGTTCGGTGTACGCGCCGAGCGCTGCGGGGTGTGCCGCCACTGGCCCGGATATCTTTTGGGCGCAAAAAGTTTGTGGCCGTACCAAGAAGAGGTTCGTCAGGGCATTGCCGGCTTTAAATATCGCAACGAGCCGTGGCGTGGACGCATCTATGGAGAAGCACTGGCCGATCTTTTGCCTAAAGAGGCCGAACTTATCGTGCCTGTGCCTCTCCATACCGGCCGATTGCATGAACGTGGCTATAATCAAAGCGCATTGTTGGCAAAATATTTGTCTCAAGCAGTCGGCGTGCCGTGGGCCAATGTGTTGAAGCGGGTATATGCCACGCCACACCAGGTGGGACTGTCACGAGATGAACGACGCACCAATCTTAGAAATGCCTTTGTCCTATCATCACCTCAAGAAATTCAAAATCGTTATGTGGTGATTGTAGACGATGTGCTCACAACAGGATCGACGATTGAAGCTTGTGCCAAAGTTCTCCATCAAGGCGGTGCAAAAGGTATTTTTGCTTTGACTTTGGCAGCGAGCGTGGAATAAAAACAGTGGAAATGGTCAATATTTTTTAAACGAAAAATATTTATGCATATCTATTGCAGATTTATGCAAGGTGTTGTATAATGTGGACATCAATAAAAAATGGAGGTAGACAGATGAAAACGAAAAAAATTCTGGCACTTTTACTGACTTTAGGCCTTGGTGTGGCCATGCTTTCCGGCTGCGGCGGCGATAAATCAACCACCGGTACGGAGAGTTCCAGCGCTCCTGCAAAAGATGGTGCTTCTTATGTGGTGGGTACCAATCCCACTTTTGCACCCTTTGAATTTCAGGATGACTCCGGCAAAATGAGCGGTTTTGACCTAGATCTCATTCAAGCCATTGGGGAAGAAGAAGGATTTACAGTAGAATTCAAATCTTTGAACTTTGATGCCCTTAGCGCGGCTGTGCAAAATGGTGAAATCGATATTATTGCATCCGGGGTGTCCATCACACCTGACCGTGTGAAACAAATCGCGTTCAGTAAACCATATATGGATGCGTCTTTGGGTATTTACGTTGGCAAAGAAAATTCGGACGTTAAAAGTATCGATGATTTGAAAGACAAAGTGGTGGCGGCACAAAGCGGAACCACCGGCGCCGAAGAAGCCCAGAAACTCCAGGAAGAAGGCAAAATCGGTGAAGCCAAAATTCTTGACGATTACAATCAATGCTTCCTTGAAATCAAAAATGGCAGCGCCGATGCCATTCTCATCGACGTGCCTGTTGCGGAATCTTATTTGAAAGACCATCCGGATACGGTAAAAATGGTGGGCGAACCATATGCCGCAGATTTTTATGGCATTGGTGTGAAAAAAGATAACAAAGAATTGGTAGAGAAGATCAATGCCGGTCTTGATAAAATCATTAAAAACGGGAAGTATGAAGAACTCTGCAAAAAATATAATCTCATTGTGCCTCAGTCTATTGTAGATGGCACCGCAAAAGTGCCCGGCCAAGAATAATGTGACCCAATCGGCAAGAGATGCATTCCATCTCTTGCCTTTCTGTGTTATGGGAGGACGGTATGGAACCGAATTTCGTAGAAAACTTTTCAGGTGTATTGCCTTTATTAATCGTGGGCGCCCGATTCACCATTTTGGTTACTGCAGCAGCGGTGATCATTGGGATTGTCATCGGTTTGGCTATGTCCCTTATGAAGATGAGCGGCAACGTGCTTGCGAAAACCATTGCCAATTTCTATATTGAAGTATTGCGCGGAACGCCGCTGTTGGTGCAAATCTTTCTGTTTCACTATGGTCTGGCATCTCTCATTGCGTCTGCTACAGGAGATAAGTTTCACTTCCAAATTCTAACCACGGCGATTGTGGTATTGGGTTTGAACAGCGGTGCCTACGTAGCGGAAATTTTTCGGGCCGGCATTCAAGGTGTGGATATCGGTCAAATCGAAGCGGCGCGCTCTTTGGGCATGACCAAGTGGCAGACCATGCGTTATGTGGTGGTGCCGCAAGCATGGAAAATGGTTATCCCGCCATTGGGCAACGAATTTGTTATGCTGGTAAAAGACTCATCTCTTCTTTCCACCATTGGTGCGATGGAAATTATGAAACGCGGGCAAGTATTTATTGCCTACCACTATGCGCCTTTTGCCGGTTATTTGGCTGTGGCGCTGGTCTATTTGGTGATCACGTTTGTCTTGACCCGATTCATCAACGCATATGAACGCAAACTATCCAGTGGCGGTAAAGAAACCCGCGGCATCACCGATATTCGTTAGGAGGCCCTCATGATTGAAGTTAAAGATTTGCATAAATCCTTTGGCAACCTTCATGTGCTGAAGGGCATTACGGAAACCATTCAAGATGGCGAGATTGTATCGGTTATCGGGCCATCCGGTAGTGGTAAAAGCACCTTTTTACGCTGCATCAATCTGTTGGAAGAACCATCCGGCGGGCATATTCTTATTAACGGTCAAGATATCACCGATCATTCTTTAGATGTGAATAAATTGCGCGCCAAAATGAGTATGGTGTTTCAACGTTTCAATTTGTTTTCGCATAAAAGTGTGATTGAAAACATCATCATGGCGCCGGTGAAGGTCAACGGTGAATCGACCGAGCAAGCCAAGACTTATGCCATGGAGCTTTTAAATAAAGTAGGTTTGGCCGATAAAGCCGATGTTTTTCCACACAATCTTTCCGGCGGGCAGCAACAGCGCGTGGCAATTGCGCGCGCACTGGCCATGCGTCCCGATATTATGCTTTTTGACGAACCCACATCGGCACTGGATCCGGAGATGGTTGGGGAAGTGCTGGCGGTTATTAAGAATCTTACCGAAACCGGTATGACCATGCTTATCGTGACCCACGAAATGGGCTTTGCCCGCGAGGTGAGTGATCGCGTCTTTTTCATGGATGGAGGCAGCATCTTAGAAAAAGGAACACCGGAGGATATTTTTGTCCGTGCTCAAAATGAGCGCACCAAGGATTTTCTGGCAAAAGTGCTGTAAACAATATTGTTTGCTCGAGCGGCAATCAGGCGAAGATTGATAAATATTTTACAGAAAAAATCATCCATCATAGAGCAATCAGAAATCAGCAGAACCCATCATTATTTAGATGTTTTAGAGAATGATATTGAGAGGTCGGCTTATCATGCTGAAAAAAATGATTTACATTCTTTTAGCCATTATCTTTGCTCCGGTGTTTTATGGGTGCGCTTTTGCTCTTTATATATCAACTGCAGTCATTCCGGTTGCCGTAATATTGCGGCTGGTGAGCGATGCTTTAGGCTGGCAGAACCCCATGATCTATGACGGCATTCCGACGTTGATATCATTAAAAGGTGCGCTGATCATCGTGCTTTTGCTGATACTTGCGGTGCTCTTCTTCTTTTTGGCACGTCTGTCTATGAAACTGGCACATTTTTTTATTCGAGCCGCGCGAGGGAAATGAGATATCGTGTCATAAAAAACAAAGTGCGAAATCGACCACCAATATAGAGCAATGATCTTAAAGGAAGCCATCATCGGATGCGCTTCCTTTTTTATTGCCGTTTAGTATAGATGGATTTTGTAGGCCCGGGCTTTATTGCCCAATATAAAGAGGAGATGAACAGAAAAATTTCGCAGGTGATCTGAACAGTGATTCAGGCAGATTTTATCTGGAAGAAGAGTGAGGCAAATATGGACGATCCGTCCATACACAAGTTAAATGCACAAAAAACAGCCATCGTTGTGTTCACTACGATGGCTGTTTTTACTTCTCTATTTATTTTTTATAAAGAATAGGACTTTATTCTTTTATCTGGTATTCAAGCATTTCATCACTGCCGTCTTTATTGGCAAGTTTTAAACGCACCACTTTAACAACAATCGTCACAAGAACCACCAATCCAATATAACCGGTAAAAGGATAGATGGTGCCAACCAGTACATCAAAGGGAAAGAGCCCACAGATGAAGCCTAATATAACGATCCCAAGGGTGATTGGTTTAAAACGGCGGTCTTCATCCGCCACAAACCGGTTGGCTGTTTGCCATAATAACGGAGCGGCAGTGGTGAAAATACCCAGCATAAGAATAACAGAGAATGCTTTACCCAACAGCGGAGAAATTTGATTGGCCAGGAAGAGAGAAGGAATAGAAAGTGAGTATACACTGTCAATTTGCGCCAAAATGGCCAACTGCATGGCCAGTGAGGCAATGAAGAGACCGAAACCACCTAGAATGCCGCCGTAAATACATTCTTTTTTGTTTTGAGACATATGTCCCATACTGGCCAAAAGGCCAACCACGATCACCATATTGTAGCAGGGATAAATAATACCTGAAATAATGCCATTGGGCGCAGGCGGATTGATCGGAAGGGTCGGGAAAATTTCAATGGCAGTGGCGAGATGGGAGAAATTGGTGATAAAGCTAATCATGCCAACTGAAAAAGCAAAGAGAATGATTACAGGTCCAATATTGCCAACCACATTGATCATATTTTTCATGCCAAATACAACTGCGAGCAAAGCCAGTGACGACATGAGAATGCGCCCTGCATAGGGATTTAAACCGTAATACTCCTCTAAAGTAGCGCCTGCTCCGGAAATCATAATGACATAGACACCGAAGAGAAAGAGCGGTACAAAGTATTCTAAAAATTTACCGATATATTTTCCGCAGTAGAAGCTAAACATTTTGATGGACTCATCAAAACGCACCACACGGCCTCGCGACAAACATTCTGCGCCGGTAAAGGCAAACACGAGCAAAGTTAAAATTGAACCAATGATACCGGTATAACCGTAAAAAGAAAAGAACTGCATCAATTCTTGTCCGGTGGCAAAACCGGATCCGATAATGGTCGCAATATAAGTTCCGGCAAAAACCATCACACGATACCAACTGACTTTTGTTGTCATATAGCACCCCCCAAAGTTTATAATGTTTAAAAATAAAACTTACCAGCCTTCCATTTCGCTGAAGATATCATCAGATACCCGTCCGTTAAGCGTATCATCTATAGCTTGTGCGATGATATCTATTGCTCGGTCAATTTCCTCTTTCGTGATGACCAAAGGCGGCTGAACACGTAACGTTGACTGATTAAGAAAAATCATAATAAGGCCTAATTCCATGGCGCGATAACAAATTTTTGCGGTGGTTACATAATCCTTCTCTTTTGGCTTTCCGGGTTTACGAATGTCGACGCCAATAGAAAGACCCAACTGACGAATGTCACCAATAATATCAAAACGCTCAGCCAATTCAGTAAATTTTTCTGCCAAATAACGCCCTTTGTCCACTGCCATCTGATTGGCATCTAATCGTTCAAGTTCTTGGATATTGGCTAAAGCTGCAGCACAAACCGTAGTGTTACCGGCCAGGGTGAAAAGATGGGCCGGAGGATCCAGTGCCATCATAATTTCTTTAGGACCGATCACCGCACCAAGGGGCAGTCCACCGCCTAAAGATTTACCAAGTACATAAAGATCGGGCTTTATACCGAAATTTTCCATGGCAAACCATTTGCCGGTTCGGCACAAGCCTTGCTGGATTTCATCAGCCACTAACAAAATGCCGTGTTTATCACAGAGGGCACGCAATCCTTCAAACCAACGCACCGGAGGAACCAAAATACCGGCATCACCGGCAATAGGTTCAATGATAATGGCTGCCACTTCTTCAGCCGGAATGTAGTGCGCAAAGGCATATTCCAATTCAGCTAGAGACATCTCTGGCGTGATCTCTGCATCAGGATAGTGAAAATGATAAACATCCGGTAACAGCGGACCAATTTTACGCCGCATATTGGTTGAAA
The DNA here is from genome assembly GCA_023443145.1 of Bacillota bacterium. GTDB lineage: Bacteria > Bacillota > Peptococcia > Peptococcales > Peptococcaceae > Peptococcus. The sequence continues at coordinate 7,611 of JAEZVS010000043.1, forward strand.
GCGCAGATACGGAAATCGCTCCGTAGGTACTTCCGTGGTAGGATTCAAAACAGGAAATAATTTTGCTTCGTCCGGTAAACCCGCGTGCCAATTTTATGGCAGCATCAATACTGGAAGAACCTGTGGTGCTGAAAAGAACTTGGGCATTTTCAATGGGACAAAGTTCAGCAAGTTTTTCTGCAAGGCGAATGGGCGGTTCGGTATTAAAATAAGCCAGCGTGTATTGGGCAAGACGTTGCATTTGCTCATAAACTGTGTCTGCCACAAATTTATTTCCATGGCCAAGATTGGCGGATGATGCACTGGCTAAAAAGTCGATGTATGCATTGCCATCTTCATCGTAAAGGACAGCGCCTTCACCTCTTTGAAAGGAAACGGGATAGTAGGGTATCTTTTGTGTTTGTGCAATGTAGGTCCGTTCCTTTTCACGAATCAGTTCATTTTTAGACATAAGAATCCTCCTTTGCTTATTTCGGTCGGGATAAGACCGAACTTTATTTATAAATACCATTCTTATGTTAGCCTATTAAAGGACTAAAAACAATGGATGGAGAAAATATACCTGATTAAAATATCAAATAGGAAAAACAAAAAATATTATAGAAATAGCCACTGAAATGCTTGAAGTTCAAACAAGCGTTCAGGTGGCTATTTCTTTAAATTAACGAGCCAATAAAAGTTTAATATAAACAAAAACTTAAGCAAGATACCACTGAGTAATATGGTTGCGAAAATTTCTACAGGCTTTATTAAACGATTTGTTTTTGCGCCAACATAGAAACAAATCGACGTTGGCAAAAGAATCAAGAAGCTTTACTTGTGCAATATTTTCCGTATCCATCTTATGAGCAGCAGATTTCAAATGAATAAAACATCCGCTTCCGGATGAACATAGTTTTTCTAATAGACTGGTTTCTCCTTCAAAAACGATGTTCGGCACAAATCCTGCTTTAGAAGCAATATTGTCGATAAGTCTTGTATAGTGGTCAGATAAAGCCAATGCTAAAAAATTCTCTTTGGATGCCTCTTTAAAATAAATACCATCCTTTGACGCAAAAGGATGACTACTGGGAACGATGAGTACAAGATGATCACTGGTGAGGTAATGGGATTCAAAAAAGGATTCTAACAGTGCTTCTGTTGTTAAAGCGAAATCAATTTCGTCAGATAAAAGTTTTTTCTCCATCATCATGGCATTTAGCAAATAATGTGTCACAGTATATTCCGGAAATTTCATAACGAAATCATCAAGCCAGGAATTTAAATAAATAGAATTATGGGAAGCTAAGTTGATCCGTTCTATGCACGTGTTTTTTACACCATCCAATTCTTTTTTCATATTATCAAGCTCGCCAAGAATATTGATAGCATATTTATATAGGATTTCACCTTGTTCGGTTAATTTTATATTTCGCCCGTTTTTATAAATGAGCTTTGCATTTAATTCCTTTTCCATCCGTTTGATCATGTTGCTCAGAGAAGGCTGACTAATAAAAAGGGATTCGCTTGCTTTGGTGATATTTTCTAATTCGCCAATTTTTTTAAAATAATACAATTGCTGCAATTGCATAATTTCACCTCATTGTATAACACGGCCTGAATGCAAACCAATCAATCATGTATTGGTTATTATTCAGACAATACTGTACATTAATGGCAAATAGAATATATAACCCTCTTTTATTATATGGCCATCATAATAAAAAATCCAGACACAAAAAAGAAAAAGGTGAAGTTTTTAGAAAAATCATTTGATGCATGATGGAGTTGCTGTGTACAGGAGGAAATATGTATGTGGAACTATAAACAACCGGTAGAAATACAATTTGGCACAGGAATTTTAAATCAGCTGAAAGACATCTTAGAGGCGAGAAATTACGACAACGGTGTGATTGTTTGCCAAGACATATTTATTGAAAATGGGACAATCGACCGGTTGATACGCTTAGGAGGCAATCGTATTAAAGGCGTTTTCAGTGCAGTTGATAATAACCCCACTGTTATAAATGTCGACAGATGCGCAGACGATATTCGTAAAAATAATTATGGATTTGTTGTAGCCCTTGGCGGCGGTAGTGTGCTTGATTGTGCTAAAGCAGCGGCAAGCGTGTGCTGCACAAAGGATTCTATAGCAAAATATCATGGTACAGGAATTCCTCTGCCAAAAGAAAGGCTGCCGCTTATTGCGATGCCGACAACATCCGGAACCGGCTCGGAAGTGACA
>JAEZVS010000070.1 GCA_023443145.1 Bacillota bacterium
CACCTGGTGGATAAAAACAGTTGAGCCTCATGCCCTTGCGCCACAAGTTGGGTTCTGCTATCATAAACCCAATTCGTTTTGAAAGGAGAATTGCGTATGAAAGTGATACTGTTGCAAGATGTGCCGAAGTTGGGTAAAAAAGATGAGATCATCAACACCAAACCCGGATATGCCCGTAATTATTTGTTTCCGCAAGAGCTGGCTGTTGAAGCCACTAAAGAAAATATAAAAAAATGGGAAACCAGAAAGAGCCAAGAAGCAGAAGAAGCTGCATACAATTTGGCTCAAGCCCAAACGTTGGCGGCCCAGCTTCAAGATGTAACTGTGCGTATTTTAGCAAAGGCGGGTTCCGGCGGAAAACTTTTTGGAGCCATCACCAATAAAGAGATCGCCGAATCGCTAAAGACGCAACATCATGTGGACATTGACCGCCGCAAAATTGTTTTAGATGATAAAATTCGTGAGCTGGGTGCTTGCGAAGTGACCATCAAGCTTCATCCTGATGTGCGGCAAACTGTGCGGGTGCTCGTTGCTGCAGAAGAATAGCAGGCGATTTGTCATCTAATAAAGGCGGAAATGTTGTTTGAAGCATCTATTTTGAAATGGTGACAAAATTTTCATTAATTCTTAACATTTTTTTGCATTTCGCTCTTGACGCCGTTCCCGAACATTTATATAATTATGTTTTTATTTGACAAAAACATCTTTTCTGCGTATACTGATATCAGTACTGTGAAAGGATGATGATGTATGTCAAAAAAAGTCCTCAGCCATCTGCGCGCTGCCCTCACACCGTTTGTGGGATGTGCAATAGACGTGGATGCCAATGTTGGACGCAAGCGCATCGTCCCGTATGAAGGGGTGTTGGAAAGCACGTACCCCAATCTCTTTGTGGTGCGGGTCGGTTCAGCGGAAGACGAAGAAGAACGTCGGTTGTCATTCAGCTATGTGGATCTTTTTACAGGTAATGTGGTGGTGTCATTGCATAAGGACGGCCACATCTATCAATTTACACCTAAAGCATGAAAATATCTTCCCACATTTATTGTGGGATTTTTTATTTTTTTGTCTTTTGACTGTTTAAAGAAGACAAAGCAGGGTATATAAAAAATCAGAGCGGACGACACCGCTTTATGGAGGAAAGTTAACGCGTTCATAGAGAGAAAGAGGAGATAAAATGAAAGACTTAAAAGGTACCAAAACAGAAAAAAACCTGATGGATGCATTTGCCGGTGAATCAATGGCCCGCAACAAATACGACTATTATGCTGCTCAAGCCAAAAAAGACGGTTACGTGCAAATTCAAAACATCTTTCAGGAAACAGCCCTGAATGAACATCAACATGCCAAACTCTGGTTCCGCTATCTGCATGAAGGTAAAATTCCTTCTACTGAAGTGAACCTCAAAGATGCCGCTGCCGGTGAAAATTACGAATGGACCGATATGTACAAAACCATGGCTCAAGAAGCTCGTGAAGAAGGTTTTGATGAAATTGCCGATCGTTTTGAACATGTTGGTGAAGTAGAAAAAGAACACGAAAAACGTTATCTTGCTCTCTTAGAAACCGTTGAAAACGGCACTGTCTTCAAAAGAGATACCACTGTGCGTTGGAAATGCAACAACTGCGGCTATATCTATGAAGGAGAAGAAGCGCCAAAAGTTTGCCCCGCTTGCTTACATCCACAAGCACATTTCCTGGTGGCTGTAGAAAGCTACGCGCAAGATGGCAGCAAAGTTGTTGATAAAGCATAAATTTACAAAAAACGATTGCAGCTCACGATGCTGCAATCGTTTTTTTTGGATCTATAAAAGAGATAATGAGGATTTCGTCACTTGCTCTTGACAAGACGATTTCTAAGCCGTATAATAATATTCGGTCTTTGATTTGGAGAGATGTCCGAGTTTGGCTGAAGGAGCACGCCTGGAAAGCGTGTATACGGGAAACCGTATCAGGGGTTCGAATCCCCTTCTCTCCGTTTATTCTTTTGTGGGAACAAAAATCACGTCAATACAATCTAAATAAATTTGTGCTGGAAAGTTTATCATGTCTTGTGATAAACTTTTTTTTAATGGATTCGTTTATGATGAATTGAGGGTGTGCATCTGATGGATGGTTTTCTGACGATTGTTTTATACCACATGTAAAGAATGGACGATAGAGGTGTGACGAATGAAAATAGCTATGATTGAAGATGATGAAACCATTGCGTTTGCAGTCAGCCAATATTTACAAACGCAACAAATAGAAACAACCATCTATCCGTCACTTGCCGCTGTGGAAGATGTATCGATTGAGAAATACGAATTAATGATTTTAGATGTTCATTTACCGGACGGTTCCGGATTTGACTATCTTAGATATCTCCGCAGTTTTACAGATATGCCGGTGATTTTCTTGACCGTTCAAAATCATGAAAAAGATATTTTAAAAGGTTTTGCGTGGGGCGTGAATGAATACATAACGAAGCCGTTTTCTCTCCCGATATTAAAGGCGAGAATTGATAACGTATTGAGGAGAAAATATCGCAATCAAAGTATTTTGGTTTTTAAGATGTTGCAGTTGGATTCTAAAAATAAAGCAGCAAAAATCGGAGAGGATAGTCTTTACTTAAACAAGCAGGAATTTTCAATTTTAGAGATGTTTCTTGAAAACCCGGGTGTTCTCATTCTTAGAGAGCGTATTATAGATATTGTTTGGAGAGATGATTTTTCGGAAATTGAGGATAATACATTGACGGTTACCATAAAGCGTCTTAGACAAAAATTGGGTACATACGGTAAGTATATTAAGACGATTCGTGGGATGGGCTATCTTTGGGATGTGCAATATGATAAAGATGAGTAAAGTGTATGTGATAACGGCCATCGTACAAATCATATGTGCGATGGCTATTGTTTATATTAGTCCTCGCGTCGATATAATCACATTGCTTTTATTTGCTGTGCTTCAGCTTGCGCTGGTTATGACATTAATTGTGATTGAAGGATATTCTGTTAAGCAAAGAAAGAAGCAAATAGACGCCATTTGCCATTTGTTACATAGCCCGGATTCGGACTATGACATCATGGATGATGATTTTGGTAAGCTGAGGGATGAAATTAAAAAAATATTATTTGAAAACAAACGTATTGCTCAGTGTGCAGAAAAAAATCAACTCATTTTACAAGAATATACGGAAAATATTGCTCATCAAGTGAAAACGCCTTTAACAGGCTTAAAATTGATGTTAAGTCTTATACAAACGGATAAGGATCATGCGGATGACTATTTATTACATATGACAAGCCGTCTAAACAGGCTGGATCAGTTAACGGATATTCTTTTGAAAATGGCGGCTCTGGACACAAATACGATTCTCATGAACCGAGAGACCGTGCGTGTTTTGGATTTGCTGGAAGATGTGCGAGCGGAACTGCAAGACTTTTTCCAAGAAGATATCAGCATTTCTTTTTACGGTGCGCCTTTTCTTTTGATTTGTGATAAAAGATGGACCTATGAGGCCATCTTTAATATTGTGAAAAATGGGATCGAAGCATCTGCCGGTCACAAAGTAAATATCTACATGAAAGAGAACCCTCTATTTCAAAGCATTGTGGTTGAAGATTTTGGTCAAGGTATGGACCAAGAAACGTTAAAGCGAGCCTATAGGAGATTTCATAAAGCCAATCAAAATACAAAAGGATACGGCATCGGTTTACCCATGGCAAAATCCATTATAGAAAAACAAAATGGAGAGCTGCTTTATAGAAAAGGTTCTTCGTCTCATTCATTTGAGCTGCGGTTTTATCGATAAAAAGATGAATGTTTCTTTTATTATGATTAGGCAAGCGTTCGCTTGTCTTTTTTTATGTCACATTCCTGTCACTTTTGTATGATAGGCTGTTGTCATAAAAAGGAGGAATGAAAGATGTGTCTGCTCAAAACGGATCACTTAACAAAAATATATCGCTCGGAAGCCAGTGTAGAAGCTGTAACAAAGGTCAATTTCGAAATGGAAAAGGGTGATTTGGTTGCCATAGTCGGCGACAGCGGCTCGGGGAAGTCCACTTTTCTACATTTGATTGCCGGAGTGGAAAAGCCGACAGAAGGCGACATCTTTATTCAAGGACAAAATCTTGTTAAGTTAAGCGACGACCAGCTGGCTATTTTTCGTAGACGCCACATTGGTGTGGTGTATCAATTTTTTAATCTATTGCCCAATCTTACAGTAGAAAAAAATATTTTATTACCGCTGCTTTTAGATAAAAAACGCGAAGACAAAAGCTATTTTGAAGATATTATCCATACACTGGGTATTGGTGATAAACTGGCGCGTTATCCAAAACAACTTTCTGGTGGGGAACAACAACGTGTCGCCATTGCGCGAAGCCTTATCGCACGGCCATCAATTATATTGGCAGATGAACCCACAGGTAATTTAGACAGAAAAAACTCTGAAGAAATTACTGCTTTATTTAAGCGCATCAATCAAAAGTTTCAAACCACGATTTTGATTGTAACGCATGATGATAAGGTGGCTTTGGCTTGTGATAAAGTGTATAAAATGATCGATGGACAGCTGGTCTTTTTGGAGGCGGTACACAATGAAATTCATTAACGCGCTTGCGATATCCAGCATTAAAAGCAATAAAAAAGATACATTGGCCATTCGCATCTCCATTCTATTGGCGGTTATTCTTTTAGGTGCGATTATCTTTGATATCAGTTTTATGAGAGAAGAAGCCTATCGCCATACCCTTACAACTGTTGGTGATTATCAGGTGTCGCTCTCAGAGATTGATGAACCGATGTATGATTACTTAACGACACAGAAAAGCATCAAAAAACTTACTTTTAGTAAATATATTGCAACAGATTTGGATGCCGTGATTTGCGAAAGGGAAGAAAGCGCTTGGTCCTTACAGCCTGTGAAAGTGAGCCAGGGTAGACAGCCGAAGCATGAAGATGAACTGATCGTTCCGTCGAGATATTTAAAAGCGCACCAAACACTTCAGATTGGGTCGCAAATAGAAGCAAATCATAAAAAATATACGATTGTAGGCACCTATACAGATGGAGCCTATTCCTTTGAAGAGGCAAGTTTTTTAGGATTTTTGGGTCATGCTTCCAAAAGTTATTTACTGCAAGATGGCGGTCTGGAAGCATATATTTGGTGGAATCAACCAAGAGATACCTATTCTCTTACCAAAGCGCTGCTCCACCGTTTTCATATTGATGAGGAAACAGCTGAAAGCACGGGACGGCTTTATTTTAATACAGAATTATTGGCGTATCATATGATTTATCCGAACGGCATCTTACCGCCGGCTTCAGTTATATCAGATCTGATGGATACATACTTGCCCATATTTCTGTTGGCGATTCTTTGTGCCTTTATCATTTACGGGGCATTCAATGTATGGAACAATCGAGATATTAGAGAATTTGCCCTTTTAAAAAGTGTTGGGATGACCAATAAGCAAATCAAGAAGCTGGTGCGTATGAAAGCATTTCGTTTGGCGTTGGGGCCTATATTTTGGGGGACGATTGTTTCTTATTTTGTAGCCAATTTATTGCTTTATTTAATCTGGCTGAACAATAAAATCACTTATGGTCACTTATCGGATATCATTGGTGAAACGATGCAGGCGCCGGATTTTAAACTCATTTCAATTCATTTTCCCACTGTGGCGCTCATCGTTGTGTTGTCCTATATGATGGTTTATATTTCAGCGATATTGCCAATGCGCCATAGCGCGAAATTAAAAATCATTGAAGGATTGAACGGCATAGAAGAAAAAAAGACATACCGTGGACATTCAAACATTGGTCATAATCCGGAGTGGATGCTTGCCAAAGACTACTTTAAAGCCTATCGCAAGACATATCGGGTGATTATTTTGATGTTATTGATATCCGCTATGGTGATCGCCGTTGTATCCGTTGCGCAATCGCATCGTATTTTACTTGAAAAATATGATCAATATCAAAATCCCTATTCTTTTACGTCCAGAATATATACGGAGACAGATTTACATCCATCCCTGATTGCTGATTTAAAAAAGATAGAGGGTGTAGAGGAATGGCATTATTATAGACAAAAAGACTTTAAATTCTTTTTAAAGGACAATCAAGATGTTCTCTCCCAAAAACTTGTTCAATCATTTCAAAACGGGAATAAAACAAATGAGCTCTATGCGCGGGTATATGGCTTATCTGACGATGATTATGATAGGCTGTTGTCAAAAAACAACTTAAAAAATACGGCGAAATTTATTGCTTTAAATAAAATCTCCGAGCAGGACAATACCCCCTATCAATTTAGAAACTATATTCCCGTTTTGGATGGCGGCCATCAAATTCTAGCCGTCAGATATAATGC
>JAEZVS010000059.1 GCA_023443145.1 Bacillota bacterium
CTTTTTTTGGTTTGGGCGGCAACAACCGCCGCCCCGATCAGAACAAGCGCCAAAATGCTCAACAGACCCCAGCGCACCAGGTGAATCGTCAGCGCTTCATAGCCGGTTGTCCACACCCGTTGACAAAAAAACATGGCGATCACCCAAAGGCCCACATTCATAAAGGCAAGGGCGGCCGCCACTTTGCCCTTGGGGCTCATCCGATGTCGATCGGGACCGATGGCCCCGGAATAACGGGCCACTATTTTTTCCGCATCACTGCGGCTCCGTTTCTCTTCACGCATTAGAAAGCGTACGGCGGCATCGGTTTGCCCCATGCGTATCAGCCCTTCCAATTGCGCCAGTCGTTCCTCATTTTTTAAGCGGGCGGCGCGTTTGGCTTCTTTCTTTTCTCGGCGGCTTGACAAGTCAATCACTCCTAACTTGTTTACTATAGCATGACGCCTGCGCAAATTCAAGGCGCAGACCGCCACACTATTGCAGGAAATGCGGACGACGTGCTATACTCACTTTATGTAAACGGGTGCACATGCGGGAGGTGATGACCATGGCTTATCAGGCCTTGTATCGGGCGTGCCGGCCCCAACGCTTTGCCGATTTGGTGGGTCAGGATGTGGTGGGGCAAACCCTCTTGAACGCCATTTTGCAAAATCGATTGGCCCACGCCTATCTTTTTTGCGGGCCGCGAGGCACAGGCAAAACATCCACCGCCAAAATTTTGGCCAAAGCTGTCAATTGTCTCCATCCGCAAGAAGGTGAGCCCTGCGGCGTGTGCGACAACTGCCGGGCCATTGACGGCGACCGCTTTATTGACGTGGCCGAAATTGATGCGGCCTCGAACCGCGGCATTGAGGACATGCGCGAATTAAAAGAGCAGGTGCGCTTTGCGCCGTCTCTGGGCGCATACAAAGTCTACATCATTGATGAAGTACATATGCTCACCACGGAAGCCTTTAACGCCCTCTTAAAAACGCTGGAAGAGCCTCCGGCGGATACCCTCTTTATTTTGGCCACCACCGATGTTCAGAAAGTGCCTGCCACCATTCTGAGCCGTGCGCAGCGCTTTGATTTTGGCCGTATTTCCCCCCATCTCATTGAAGAGCACCTAAAGCGTATCGCCCAAAACGAAGGGGTGCAATTATCCGACGATGCGGCGGCCCTTCTGGCCGAAGAGGCCCATGGCGGCTTGCGGGATGCGGTGAGCCTTTTGGATCAGGCCATGAGTTATGCCGGGCGCGACATCAACCGTCGAGATGTGTTGGCGCTCATTGGCGGCTTTAACGAAGAACTCCTCCCAACGCTGGTGGAAGCCCTGGCCGATCGCGATGCCGACACCCTCTTCGGCACTTTGGCCGACGCCCTTTATCACGGGGCTGACGCCCGCGCCCTGTTGGATGCCATGGCGACCTTTATGCGCCGCCTCTTCTATCGTTGCGTCACTCCCGGGGGCAGAAGCCGAGAAGAAGATGGCCCCTTAAGCGCGCGCTTTTCTTTGCAGGAATACGAAGCCTTTCTGCGCGCATTGGGCGAAGCCCAAACCGCCCTTCGCCTGGCGCCTGACGCACAATTGGTGCTGGAAGTGGCAATGATGGACCTTTACCTGATTGCCACCGCAACGCCAAAGGCGTCAAGTCTGTCGGTAAAAAAACCGACCGTGACCGCTTCAGCAGCGCCGCCTTCCGTTTCAAGAGACCATGGCGCCGCCGCCCCCGCCATGGTGGAAAAACCGCCGTCCTCCAGCGAAGACAAATCCCCTTCCTTACCGAAGACCGATGGCGCGCCCGACGCCGCGAGCCTTGCGCCCGCTCCGGAAAAAGCCCCGAAAGAGGTAGCGGAAACCTCTGCGGAAGATGGGGCAGAAAAAGGGGCGGCAAAACATGCCCTCACCCCGGCCCGGCTGGAAGCCGCGTGGCCCGAGGTAATAGAAGCCCTCCGTAAAGAAAGTGTACGCTTACACGCATTTATGAAACCGGCTCAATTGGCGCCGCCGGAAAACGGGCACATTGTGGTGCGCTTTCCGCCCCGCCACGAGTTTCACTACAATCAGATGAATGTACCTGAAAACATCCAGCTGCTCACCAAACTGTTTGATGCCGTACTGGGCGAACACCACAGCCTGCGCATCGTCTTAGATGCACCCCGGGAGGGTCCGGGTTTGGCTGAAACGGCCAAAAATCTTTTTGGCGCCGAGCACGTACACATTATTGACGATTAAGGTCCAACCACCTCAGTAAAAAGGAGAATGAACATGGCCAACATGCAAAAAATGATGAAAGAAATGCAGAAAATGCAAAATCAGATGAAGAAATTACAGGAAGAACTGGCCGAAACGCCTGTTACAGGAACATCCGGCGGCGGCGCCTGCACCGTGACCGTCAACGGCAACAACGAAATGCTTTCTGTAAAACTCGCGCCCGATGTGGTGGATCCCGACGATGTTGAAATGCTGGAAGATTTAATTGTGGCCGCCACCAACGACGCCATGAAAAACGCCAGCCAATTGTCGGAAGAAAAAATGGGCAGCCTCACCAAAGGTATGAAACTCCCGGGCGGACTTTTTTAATGAGCCGCCCCAGAGACGCGCTGGCCGATCTTATTGACGCCTTTGCACGTCTGCCGGGCATTGGCCGTAAAACCGCCGGGAGACTGGCCTTTCACATCATCGATGCCCCCGACGACGAAGTCAATTTTATGATTCGGGCCTTGGAAAACGCCAAAACCCAAATCGGACACTGCCCCATTTGCGGCAATTTAAGCGATGGCAGCCCCTGCAAAATTTGTCTGCAGAGTGTGCGCAAAAACGGTCAGCTTTGCGTAGTGGAAGAGGTGCGCGATATTGTGGCCCTTGAACGCACCCAGGCTTTTCGCGGCCGTTATCACGTATTGGGCGGTCATCTCTCACCTATGGACGGCATTGGCCCCAACCAGCTGCACATTCAGGAGCTTTTCCGGCGTCTGGAAGAAGAAGATATCAGCGAAGTGATTCTGGCCACCAATTCATCGGTGGAAAGCGAGGCCACCACCCTATATTTGATTGAGCAGCTGAAAAAATATCCGGTGCGCACCACCCGCATCGCCCAAGGGTTGCCCATGGGCGCCGACATCAAATACGCCGATGATGTGACGCTGGCCCGCGCTTTGGAAAGCCGCTTTGAGGTGTAGATATTTTTAGCCAACCACTTGACAAAATCCCATTTGATGCGCTAAGATAATAAGGCATCTTGCGGATGTGGCGGAATAGGCAGACGCGTGCGTTTCAGGGGCGTATGCCAGCGATGGCGTGTGGGTTCGACTCCCACCATCCGCATCATGACGAGTGTGCTTACAGCATTTGACACGCTGTAAGCACACTCGTTTTTTTCTTGTTTTCATCCGGCTTTCCGCCGGGATGTCGTGAACAAACACACCTTTCCGGCTATTGACGGTCACATCAGGAATGAGAAAGGACAGCAAAAGAAAAAGGATGATTAGACAGCGCTTATCATCCTTAATGCCACCAGGCTTCAATTTTTCTTTCCGTTCTACACGACCTATTCTGTATCAGTTAGACAATTGATTTTCGGTATTCTAACGGCGTTTTACCCATTGTTTGATGAAATGCGGAAGCAAATTTGCTGGGACTGCCATATCCTACAAGTCCCGCTATCTCAGCCACTTTGAGTGTCTTATCGGATCGCAGCAAAGAAGCCGCATAGTTCATACGATAGTTTCTCATATATGTAAAAATCGGGCTGCCATATACCGATTTGAAACATTTTTTCATGGGGGTCAGGGCAATATCAAACTGCGCGGAGAGTTCTTCCAATGTATAGTTTTGGGTCAAATCCTGGGTGAGAAGTGCATGGATTGCTTTGATTTTCTCAATTTGTCCTTTATAAAAATAGGGACGTTCTTCTGTACGACCTGAGAGTTCCAGAGCATCCAGAAACAGCAACAGCTCCAACACTTTGATCTTGAAATAGTCCTTTTTAATTTTGACCGGCACATGGTAAAGTTCTGAAAAAATATGTTCAATAGCCGGTTCTTTGGGAATGACATAGGGCATGCGGTCACTGCAATATTTTTTCTGTAATTCATAAAGATCCACGGAAAACCCTTTCATATAAGCCGGAATCTCTTTTGCCGCAGTTTCCATTTGAAAGCCAATGGACATACCGTGATAGTGGCAAAGGGGAAATTCTACTTTTCCCGAATGATGGATGCGGCGATCCACTCGAAGATCACCAGCTTCTAAATAACTAAAAGTATCTTGTCCGACTTCCTGCTCGATACTGCCTTCCCGGCAGTGGTCAATACAGAGCAGGTCCATATCTGTCTGAAAGCCCGAAATGCAATTCTTCATGTGAAAGTCATTATACATGAGAAATACACCAGGAAAGACATGATAGACTGTCATCATACCTTCACCGGAGCCATCATTTAACCGCATGATTTTACAATCATCCGATTCTATCAGATGTTGAACATTGGGGCCGCAGTTGATTTGCTGAAACAACTCTAGCATAAATGCTGCCTCCTCTCTGCGTGGCCTCCCTTCATAGCAAATATTTTATCACAAGTCCGGCTCAAAAACTCGAAATCATGAGAAACAATGATCATGACTTTGTTTTCCGTTTTAAGCCCCCGAATCATATTGCTGACTTCCAACATACAACGATAGTCCAGACCGCTGGTCGGTTCATCAAAGATAATCATATCTTTGTCAAAGAGAATAGCAGTTGCTACTGCAAGGCGCTGCTTCTGACCGCCTGAAAGGGCCATTGGATGGCGATCTTTGAAATCCATCAAGTCAAAGGATCTGAGCATTTCTGCAATTTTCTCTGGTGGGCAATCCGGCTGTGCCAGCTCACATTCGTTCCAGACGCTGTCCGAAAAAAGCTGATGGTTCACATCCTGCATAACACAGAAGCTGGCCTTATTCCGCTGTTTTACCTTCAGACTTTGTCCGTCCAGCCGGACCGTTCCACAAACTTCTTTCAAAAGTCCGCACAGGCAACGCATCAGCGTTGTTTTGCCTGCGCCGTTATGACCGACAATTCCCAACACTTCGCCCCGTTTTGCAGAAAAGCCGAGATTGCTGAATACCGGCTTCTTATCAAAAGCGCAAGAAAGATTTTCTACGGATAAGCCTTCCTGCGCGCCCGGCAGATCGGCGGGAGGCTTATCCAGTACAGGATAAACAAAAGTTCTAAGCCCCATCCTGATGCGCTGTTCATTCGAGAGACTGCAAAATTCCTCCCCTGAAAAGACCTGAACGATGTTCCCCTTTTGAATAAAGATTGCGCGGTCAATCAGGTCCATCAGGAAATATAGACGGTGTTCGGCAATGACAACTGTCCGTCCTTCTTTTTTGATCCGGATGATCTGTTGACGTAAAGTATCAATCGAATCAGCATCCAGGTTTGCGGTCGGCTCGTCCAGCACAAAAATGGACGGGTTCATAGCATATACAGAAGCAAACGCAAGACTTTGTTTCTCTCCGCCAGACATAGAGAAAATATTTCTTCCCAAAAGGGATTGGATTTTCAGGGCGGAAACAGTGGCGTCATATCGTTCTTTGATTTTTTCCGGTTCAACACCCGCATTTCCCAAACCGAAAGTGATCTCGCTATCTGAGTCAATATTGAAAAATTGAGATTTCGGATTTTGAAATACTGATCCAACATGCTTTGCCAGTCGGTACATTTCTGTTTTCGTCACTTCCATATCGTTTACAATCGTCGTACCTGATAAAGTACCCCCCTCAACAAAGTGAGGAATTAAACCGTTCATCAGTTTTGTCACTGTCGTTTTGCCACAGCCCGATTCTCCTATAAGGACCACGCATTCGCCTTGTTGGATATTCAAATCAATATGGGAAAGTACTCCTTGCTCTTTCTCATATTCAAAAGATACATCCTGAATCTGGATCACACAGAACAGCTCCTTATCTTACTGTAATTGAAACCACGCAGAAAGCTACCCCAGCCACCAGGCATAAGAAGTCCTGCACACCGAACTTCATCTCCATCATGCTTGTCTTGGGCGCAGGATTTTCAATTCCTCGCGTAACAGCAGCAGCAGACAATTCTTCCGCTGTCGTTGTTGCAGAAATCATGATCGGCACCAGCAAACATTCCATTTTCTGTGCGCCATGAATATTGCGGAGCTTCATGGCATCCCGGATGTAGCCGGTTTCTTCTTTTAAAGCAGGAAAATAGCGCATGGTTACAGACAGAGGGATGATGAGGCTTTGCGGAATATGCCATTTCCGCAAAGCGGCCATCAATTCCTGGACAGATGTTTTCTGCACTATCATCGCACCAACGATCAAACAAGGAAAAATCTTTCTTGCGTAGGACACGATAATGATAAAACTGCTGGCTAGTATTTTCGGACTATTGGGGAGAATGTAATATTGTAAGGCCAGACAAAGCCCAAAAGCGATTGCCAGTTTACCTGCGGATTTAACACAGCCGCAGACGACGATCATCAGAAGCAGCAAAACCACCCATGTCATTTCAACCCATACAGAGTGCTGAGTAAAGGCGACTATATTTGCCAAAACCAGCAAAAGCAGTTCTGTGCGCGGGTCAAATCGTAATGTGTGTGTTTTGGCTGCCTCGTTCATGACACAATACCCGCTTTCACAAAATGCTTTTTAAACAGTCTTCTGGCAATAAAGGCCCCAATGATACCGCCGATAATTGGCGCAACAAAGAGAACCATCAACATTGTATTGGATGACAAGGCTTCTACTGCCGCGACATAATCAGAGGGCATTCCCTGTTCCGTAATCTGAGCTAGGAAGTCTGCCTTGAACAGCCAAATCGGAAGAGGAGAGCCAACCATACCCAGCGAAAAAATCACATAAGCTACCGAATTTCCCTTATAGCTGTTATACTTAGTCACTGCTCGAATAACTTCAGCTAAAATGCAGCTTGATGCCATGGAAATCAAAATCACAAGGGTAAATTGACCTGTGGAAAAATAAATTAAGGCAGTGATGAACCCCATCAGGAAAACAGCGCCCGGCTTTTGAACTTTTGCGGCCATCAGCATAAATGGAATACCTGCAAGCACAGCAATGAAGCCGGGCATCAGCATCCAAAGAACAGGATGAATACCCCCCATAAGCATGAAGGCAAAGTTGATGACAAAGTAAATTGCGGAAAAGATACCGATGGTAATGAGGTCTTTCCCTTTCAGTTTTTTGTCCGTACTCATAACAGTCATGTACAATTCCTCCTTTTGGTTAGTTAATGCTAATATGCGGGCTTTTTGAAAGCGCCCTTCGGCGCTTATCGTTGCCATCATAGCAAACCTACAGAATCTTTTCCGCTCCAATCGGCCTTTTTTGCTCCCATCAGACAGTTTCTTTTTATAAGAGTGTTGCCGAATGAATGCCTTTATTCTTATAAGAATTCCGGTTTGGTTTTATTCTTCCTGAACCATTTCTCTTATTCAAGATTGTCGTTTTCGTAGAGAGAGCATACGAGAGTAGGGAAACGATAGCAAGCACAGCAAATGAGTACCCGCTGTTGACGCTGAAAGCGGCGATTGACCCTATTTGCAATCCCGACAAGACGGATGGAAATCTGCCGGAGTCCGTCTTCGGCTGCACAGCGGAGACTGCCGACATAAATTTACTCGGACCCACCGCCACACCATCGACAAGGGTGCGTACTCAGGATGCCGCCTGATCCAAGCCTTTGAGTCCGGAGAGGTGTCACCGGAGGGGCATGCTTGAAATTGGGTTGCAGCCGCCAAAAGAAGACATACTGAGCGGCAAATGCGCATTCATACGGAGCACCCATATTGACTAAGAACATATTCATAACCATCTGCTCTTCAACGCAGCCCGTTTCACCGGCCACAAGCAGCACCGCTCCCAGAAGCACATCTGCCACGACATACGCAGGGCCGGCGACCGACTGTGCAGAGAGCATGGCCATGGTGGTCATAATGACATTCAAGGCTACAACATCTCGCGCAACAAAGAGCCGGCTTCTCTAAGAGAAGCCGGCTCTTTACTGCGCGTCAATATTATGTTATTTGCGATCGATGGCAAGGCGGGCGGCGCGCACGATGGCATCCGGCGTAAGGCCGTAACATTCTTTTAATTCGTCGGGGGTGCCGCTTTGCCCGAATTGATCTTTCACACCTACGCGCTCCAACGGCACAGGCACGGTTTCGGCCAATACTTCCGCCACGGCGGAGCCCAGTCCGCCAATGATGTTGTGTTCTTCGGCAGTAACAAAGGCTTCGGTGATGCGGGCCCACCGCACAATTTCGTCACGGTCGATGGGCTTGATGCTGGATACGTTTAAGACGGTGGCGGAAATGCCTTCGTCGGCCAGGGCTTCAGCCGCTTCCAGGGCCTCGGCCACCATAATGCCGCAGGCGGCAATGGTCACATCGATGCCTTCGCGCATCACCTGGGCACGACCCACAATAAAGGGTTCGTCTTCTTCCGTCACCGTTTCCACCTTGGCACGGCCCAAACGAATATAGACGGGGCCGTCCACATCCAAAGCGGCGGCAATGGCGCCTTTGGTTTCGGGACCGTCGGCAGGCACCAGCACCGTCATATTGGGCAGGGTGCGCATAAGGGAAATATCTTCAATCATTTGATGGGAACCGCCATCTTCGCCCACGGTGATGCCCGCATGGGTGGCGGCAATTTTTACCGGCAACTTGGTGTAACAGATGGAATTTCGAATTTGGTCGTAAGCACGGCCGCAAGCAAATACGGCAAAGGTGGAGGCAAAGGGTATTTTGCCTGCGGCGGCCAGTCCGGCGGCCATGCCCATGAGGTTCTGTTCGGCAATGCCGGCGTTAAAGAAACGTTCGGGAAAGGCTTTGGCAAAAACCGACGTTTTGGTGGAGCCGGACAAATCGGCATCTAAAACCACAATGTCGTCGCGTAAATTGCCCAGTTCGGCTAAGATGTCGCCATAGGCGTCGCGGGTGGCTTGTTTGCTCATCCTCGGGCCTCCTTTCCATAATCAGCGGTAAGCGCAGCCAGAGCGGCTTCCACCTGTTCGGCATTGGGGGCTTTGCCATGCCAGCCGGCCTGACTTTCCATAAAGGGCACTCCTTTGCCTTTAATGGTGTGCATCACAATCATCTGGGGACGGCCGCTTTTAGATTGCGTGGCGGCATCGATGGCCTTTTTGAGGGCGTCAAAGCGATGGCCTTCTATTTCCTGCACATCCCATCCGAAAGCACTGAATTTAGCCGCCACTGGATTGGGGTTCATCACATCTTTGGTGGCGCCGTCAATTTGCAGGCCGTTTAAATCCACAAAGGCAATGAGACGGTTCAAACCGTAATGGGCTGCCGCCATGGCCGCTTCCCACACTTGTCCTTCCTGCAATTCGCCGTCGCCTAAAAGAACAAACACGCGATGGGATGATCCGTCCAGGCGACCGGCAAGGGCCATGCCCACTGCCGCTGAAAAGCCCGTGCCCAAAGAGCCGGTGCTCATTTCCACACCGGCCACGTTTCTCATGTCGGGATGGCCTTGCAAAGGGCTGCCCAAACGACGCAGTGTGCCCAGCAGTTGGCGGTCAAAATATCCGCGTTCGGCCAGGGTGGCGTAAAGCACCGGCGCCGCATGGCCTTTCGAGAGCACAAAACGATCCCGCGCAGGATCATCAGGACGCGCAGGATTCACCTTCATTTCCTTGAAATACAAATACGTTAAAAGCTCCACCGCCGACAGCGAGCCACCGGGGTGACCACTTTGAGACTTGCCCAACATATCGATAATGTCGCAGCGGATGCGGCGAGCCATTGTTTCCAACGACTCCCGTGGGTCGTCAATCATCCGTCTTCCTCCGTTCCAAAATCAATGCAATGCGATCTTATTTTATTATACCAGTGCCCGCCCGCGGTGTAAATATGCGGTGGGGCGAGCCGGGGCTCAATCCGGCAAGGCACGCAGGGCGCGCACCAAAAAGAAAGCAGTGAGAGCCGTGGCAAACAAATCGCTGACGGGATAAGCCAGCCAAATGCCCGTCATTCCCCAAAAACTTGCCATAATGTGTACACAGGGAATGAGAACGATCAGCTGTCGGCTAAGGGTGAGAAAAGTGGCGATCAGCGCTTGGCCGGTGGCTTGAAAATACACACTGCCGACGATGGGATAGGCTAAAATAGGCAAGGTTAAAAAATACAGGCGCAACCCTTCGTACACCACATCATGCAAACGGGCATAGGCTTCGGGATCGCTCACAAATAAGCGGATCAGGGCATCGGGAAAAAGCATCACCCCCGCAAAAAAAAGGCACATATAGACCGTGCCGCTTAAAATACCGGTGCGAAGGGTGGCTTTCACCCGGCTGTATTTTTTGGCCCCAAAATTATAGCCGATGATGGGCTGCGCCCCCTGATTGATGCCAAAAATGGGCAAAAAACAGAGGGTGGATAAACTTTGCACCACACCCATGGCCGCCACTGCCAAATCGCCGCCCCAAAAATTCAGCTCGTGATTAAAGATGGTCATCACCAAACTTGCCGCCATCTGCATGCCGAAAGAGGGCAACCCCAATACCAAAATGCGCCGCACCAGCGTCATATCCGGCGTAAATTGCCACACATACAGGCGCAGCACGGATCTTTTGCTCAAAAAATAAGACAGCACCCAAAAAAATGAAAGTGCCTGCCCAATGATGGTGGCCAGCGCCGCACCTTTTACGCCCCAGCCAAATTGAATAATAAAGAGATAATCCAGCACCGTATTGGCCAGCGCGCCGATGATCATGGTGGCCATGGCCGCGGTGGGATTGCCGTCGCTGCGAATGAAATTATTTAAGCCGAAGCCTAAAATCTGCAAAGGAATCCCTATAATGATCACCTTTTGGTAAGCCGCCGCCATCGGAAGCAGCGTCTCCGAAGCGCCAAAAAGGCGCAACATCGGTTCCAACGCCGCCCACATGCTCACCGCCGTAATCAGCGAAAAGATCAACAGCATCCAAAAAGCATGGCTTAAGATACGATCGGCCTCGCTCCTTCTGTCCTCACCCAAGCGAATGGAGGCCAGCGC
>JAEZVS010000137.1 GCA_023443145.1 Bacillota bacterium
TACAGGAAGTGACTGGAATACCGTAAGCGGCACATCCCCTGTTCCCGGAGGCATATCCACCACCAGATAATCCAACTCGTTCCAGCAAACTTCTTCCATAAACTGCTTGATGACATTAGAAAGCATCACCCCGCGCCAAACCACAGGGTCATCGTCTTCAGGCAAAAGCATGTTCATGCTGAGCAAGCTGATTCCTTCTGCCGTTTGCATCGGTTCAGGTCCATGTTCACCTACAAAAAGACCGCCCATTGACTTAAAGCCGAATAATTTGGCTTGAGACGGACCGGTGATGTCGGCATCAAAAATGCCCACCCGATGACCTTTGCGTTTTAAGCTGAGTGCCAGTAAAGCCGAAAAAGACGATTTCCCCACGCCACCTTTTCCACTCATAACCACAATGATGTGTTTCATATGAGAATGAGCTTGAGCCTCTGTAGGTTGTTTTTCAGCACTCGGACAAGCACCGGCGCAGCTTTCGTTGGAAGCACAAGATTGACAATCGGACACATTAATCCTTCCTTTCTAATAAAATCTCTGTTATAGGAATCACCGTGCAATAAAGCAACTGACTGCCAACATGCAACGGCAATAAGAAAAACGGGTATGCGCATCACATACCCGTTTTTCGGTTCTTTCTTACATCATGCCCATACCGGCGCCGCCGGCAGCTGCCATGGGATCTTCTTTGCTTACGTCGGCCACAAGGCTTTCGGTGGTGAGAATCATCGAAGCAATAGACACCGCATTTTGCAGCGCAGAACGGGTCACTTTGGCCGGGTCGATGATACCGGCATCCACCATGTTTTCATAGCTGTCTTTTAGCGCATTGTAGCCTTCGCCTTTGGCAGTGGTTTTCACTTTAGCCACCACCACAGAACCTTCTACACCGGCATTGTCGGCAATTTGGCGAACCGGTTCTTCCAATGCATTTTTAATAAGGCGCACACCGGTCATGGCGTCGGCTTCATCCATCTTAATTTCATCCAAAAGGTCCATCACATCTAAGAACGCCGTGCCGCCACCGGAAACGATGCCTTCTTCTACAGCCGCACGCATAGCGGAAAGAGCATCTTCAATGCGCAGTTTCTTTTCGGTGAGTTCGGTTTCAGTGGCAGCGCCCACTTGGATAACAGCCACACCGCCGGCCAATTTGGCCAAACGTTCCTGCAATTTTTCACGGTCAAAATCAGAAGTGGTTTCTTCCAACTGAACTTTGATTTGGCTCACACGCGCTTCAATATTTTCTTTTGCACCGCGACCATCCACAATGGTGGTGTTTTCTTTGGTCACCGTGACCTGACGGGAAGAACCCAACATATCCACAGTGGCGTCTTCCAGCTTATAGCCCAGTTCATCCGTAATCACAGTGGCACCGGTGAGGGCAGCAATATCGGCCAGCATTTCTTTACGACGATCACCGAATCCGGGTGCTTTTACCGCCACGCAGTTAAAGGTGCCGCGAATCTTATTGAGGATCATGGTGGTGAGGGCTTCCCCTTCCACATCTTCTGCAATAAGAAGGAGTGCCTTGCCGGTTTTGACGATTTGTTCCAACACCGGCAGAATTTCCTGCACGTTGCTGATTTTTTTATCGGTGACCAAAATATACGGTTCTTCCAAGTGAGCCGTCATTTTTTCCGTATTGGAGACCATATAAGGCGAAATGTAACCGCGATCAAACTGCATCCCTTCCACCACTTCCAGAGAAGTGCCGAAAGTTTGGGAATCTTCCACCGTAATCACGCCATCGTTGCCCACCACTTCCATGGCATCGGCAATGAGTTTACCGGTTTCTTCATCACCGGAAGAAATGGCAGCCACTTGTGCAATGGCTTCTTTGCCTTTGATAGGCTGAGAAATATGTTGGATGCCTTCTACAGCTTTTTCTGTAGCGGCCACCATACCCTTGCGCAAAATAATGGGATTGGCGCCCGCCGCAATATTTTTAAGACCTTCACGCACCATAGCCTGTGCCAAAACGGTGGCGGTGGTGGTGCCATCGCCGGCCACATCATTGGTTTTAATGGAGACCTCTTTTAAAAGCTGAGCACCCATATTTTCAAACGGATCTTCCAATTCAATTTCACGAGCAATGGACACCCCATCGTTGGTGATGGTGGGCGCACCATAAGGTTTGGAAAGCACCACATTACGGCCTTTAGGCCCCAATGTCACTTTAACGGCGTCGGCCACGGCATTGACCCCGGTTTCCAGAGCAGCGCGGGCATCGGCGCCAAAACGAATTTCTTTTGCCATTTATGTTTCCTCCTATAATATATTGAATCGATTAACCAAGTACGACCAAAATGTCTTTTTCAGCGATGATGACAAATTCTTCATCATCGAATTTTACTTCGGTACCACCGAATTTTCCATAAACGACACGATCACCCACTTTAACTTCCAGCGGGGTGCGTTCGCCATGTTTATTTAAGATGCCGGAACCCACGGCCACCACTTCACCCTGATGGGGTTTTTCTTGAGCGGAACCGGGCAGCACAATACCGCTCTGGGTTTTTTCTTCCACTTTTAAAGGTTTGATGACCACTTTATCGGCCAATGGTTTGATGTTCATTAAGAAGCCTCCTTAAGGTATTGATTCACTTACTAGCACTCAATTAGTTTGAGTGCTAACATCCTGGTACTATGATAACATGTTTCGCGCAAAATGCAAGTCTTTTTTTGAAATTTTACTTCGTCTTTAAATGGCATCTTTCTGCATCTTTGCCTTCATCATCTAAAAAACTTGAAAATGCCTGCGGCACTCGTCTTCTCTCATTGGATTTTAGAAAATTTCCCTTCGGAAAATATAAACTCTTTTGCTGCATACTTGTCTTGCGCGGATTCAATGTCTATAATGGCTTCAAAACTGCAGGTACCTCGGAAAGGAGACGTTCATGACCACCATTGACTACCGGAAAGAATCCCTGCGCCGCCGCAACGCATTAAGCGCCGGCGAGCGCGCAAAAAAAAGTGCCGCCATCTGTTCTCTCGTGTCTCGCTACGAAGGTTTCGTTCGTGCAGAGACCGTGCTTCTCTTCCTTTCTTTCGGCAGCGAAGTCGATACTCGCCCGCTCATAGAAAAAGCCTGGCATGCCAAAAAAAACGTGCTCTTACCCGTGTGTCAGCCGAAGCATCAAATGATTTGCTTGCCCTTTACACCTGATACCCCACTGTGCGACGGCTGGGGCGGATTAAAGGAAATTTGTACGGATGCCGCTATAAAGCCCCTCTCTCCGGAAACCATTGATTTTTGTCTGGTACCCGGCGCTGCCTTTGATTGCCATGGCCACCGCATGGGCTACGGAGCCGGATACTACGATCGATTTTTGCCGAAACTTTCTCCCCGCACCGTCATCGGCGCCTGCGCCTTTGAGGTGCAGGTTTGGAAAGAACACGAGCTGCCCCAAACCAAGACGGATTATCCTCTTCCCCGCCTGTGGACCGAAGATGGGTGTTACGAATTTACATCTTAATAGAATATCATCCAACCAGTCAAAATCGCTGATGCTCTATGGACAAAAAGGGCGTTAACCCCATCACACAACTGACGGCATGTTTCATGTTTTCCACCTGAACCTTGCCGTACGCCCTTCAACTTACCACATGAACAAATGAAGTGAGCGCAAACTCTCTAATCAGGTCAAAGCAAGAGTGGGGTTCGTTTTCCTTTCTTATGCCGTTTCTTCTTTTAAATACCTGCTCACTGCTATAAAAAAGCGCACCCGCTCTCATCTGCAGCCGCCAACTGATGATTTTTAACAGCGATTGCAGAGCACACAGCAGGTGCGCTATTATTTTTTATTGAACATCCATCACGCGAGCACAACGGGGGCAAAGATCTCCTTCAATATGCTCATCGTATTTCCAGCAACGCGGACATTTTTCTCCTTTGGCCGGTTCCACACGCACATATAAGCCTTCGAACTCGTCACTGGCCCAGTCACCTTCAGCATGAGCGCCGACATCGGCTACTTCCGCTTGGCTAACAATAAAGAAATCTGCCAAACTCATATCCAGATTGGCCAAATCTTCTTTGAGCGCGCTGAGATTTTCAGGCACAAAAACAGTAACGCGGGCATCCAGCGAATTGCCGATGATTTTTGCCTGTCTGGCTTCTTCCAAAGGTTTAGACACATCGTCACGGAGGGCGATGAGACCATTCCATTTTTCCATGAAGCCTTCCGGCAATGTCACTTCAGGCACAGTGGGCCAATCCATCAGCTGCACGCTTTCAGGGTTATCGACCACCGGCAAATAACGGAAAACTTCTTCAGTTGTAAAGGTGAGAATGGGTGAAAGAATCACGTCCAAAGCCAAACACAATTCGTAAAGCACGGTCTGAGCCGCACGGCGTGCTTTCCCCTTGCTTTCTTCAGCATAGAGACGATCTTTGATGATGTTGAGATAGAAAGCCGATAAATCCACCGTACAGAAATTGTGCACCGTACGATAAACCACGTGGAATTCATAATTGTTGTAGGCTTCTTGGGCATCGTCGACCACTTCTTTTAGGCGACGAAGAGCCCACTTATCCAGAAGGGCGAGTTCTGCCTCCGCCACTTTGTCTTGGGACGGGTCAAAGTCATAGAGACTCCCCAACAGATAGCGGAATGTATTGCGGATTTTCCGATAAGCTTCACTCACCTGTCTGATGATGTTATCAGAAACAGATACGTCACCGCGATAATCGGCTGACGATACCCAAAGACGCAAAATATCGGCACCTTGCTTGTTGATCACTTCTTGTGGATCCACACCATTGCCTAAAGACTTACTCATTTTACGGCCTTGTTCATCCACCAAAAATCCATGGGTCAACAGACCGCGATAGGGCGCCTTACCGTTAATGGCCACAGACGTACAAAGCGACGAGTTGAACCAGCCGCGGTGCTGATCACTGCCTTCCAAATACAGATCCGCCGGCCAGGAAAGATCCGGGCGGGTCCGCAATACCCCTTGATGAGTGGAGCCCGAGTCAAACCACACGTCCATGATATCGGTTTCTTTGGTAAAGTGGTTGCTTCCGCAAGAAGGACAGGTGTAGCCTTCCGGAAGCAATTCAGCGGCCTCTTTCGCAAACCAGGCATTGGAGCCGTCGACACGAAAAGCGTCTTGAACCGATTGAATGGTGGCATCGTCTAAGATGATCTCTCCACAATCATCACAATAAAAAACCGGAATGGGCACGCCCCATAAACGCTGACGGGATATACACCAATCACCGCGATCACGGATCATATTAAAAATACGTTCTTTACCCCATTCCGGTGTAAAGATAATATCATTTTCAATGGCATCCAAAGCCTCTTGACGGAAACCGTCTACAGAAGCAAACCATTGGTCTGTGGCTCGGAACAATGTGGGTGTTTTGCAGCGCCAGCAATGGGGATATTGGTGGGCAATTTTCGTTTCAAAAAGCAAAGTGCCTCGTTCGCGCAAAGTATGACAGATGGCTTTGTTGGCTTCTTTGGTAGAAAGGCCTTCAAAAGGTGCCGCTTCTTTCGTCATGCAGCCATTATCGTCTAAAGGAGAAAGAATATCCAACCCATAACGCTTGCCGATCAAAAAGTCATCGTGACCGTGTCCGGGAGCAGTATGCACG
>JAEZVS010000154.1 GCA_023443145.1 Bacillota bacterium
ATCGTAGCCGTCTGCGTTATCAAAAAGAGCAGGTGCAGTTGATAAGTAGCAACAGTGCACGTGCGGTCACCCTTTTGGGTGTGGACGATTGGGGGCGGCTGTTGGTGAAAAATGAGTTTGGTGACGAAGAAACCGTCGTCAGCGGTGAAATCAGTGTAAGACAATAGAAAGAGGATGATTCAATGAGTGAAGGTTTGGAAAAAGCCAAAGCCTATTTGGCTGCACACGGCTACGAAGACCGCATTTTGGTGTTTGATGAAAGCAC
This sequence comes from Bacillota bacterium, assembly GCA_023443145.1. Classification (GTDB taxonomy): domain Bacteria; phylum Bacillota; class Peptococcia; order Peptococcales; family Peptococcaceae; genus Peptococcus. The sequence continues at coordinate 266 of JAEZVS010000154.1, forward strand.
GGCCACGGTGGAATTGGCGGCGGAACAGGTGGGATGCGAGCCGGCGCATATTGCCAAAAGTCTCAGCTTTTATACGGCCGATGGTCAGGGGGCCGTTATGATTGTGGCGGCAGGTGATGTGAAAGTGGACAATCGGCGCTTTAAAGATTTTTTCGGCACCAAAGCCAAAATGCTTAAAGGCGACGATGTGCACACGTACACAGGCTTTGATATTGGCGGGGTGTGTCCTTTCGGAGTGCCTGAAACCACGTCCATTTATATGGATGAATCCCTCTATCGCTTTGAGGTCATTTATCCTGCTTGCGGCACAGCGCAAAGCGCAGTGCGTTTGGCAGTGGATGAGCTGGAAAAGTTGATCGGACAGGAGAAGCGCATTGACGTGTGCAAAGGCTGGCGAGAAGACGTGTAGACCATGGGTAAGCGGGTTCTCATTTTAGAAGGTGGCGGCATGCGCGCCGCCTTCAGCTGTGGTGTGCTGAACGCCCTGCACCATCTGAATGTCACTTTCGACGAGGTGGTGGGCGTGTCCTCAGGAGCGGTTTGCGGGCTTTTTTATCAGAGTGGTCAATGTGACATTTTGCGCACGCTCTTTTTGGATTTTGCAGATTCGAGAATTTTTGGCTTGCAAGCGCTCTTATGTGGTCAAGGCCTTTTTGACCTGGAGGCGCTGATGGGCAAACCGGTCTTTCATGAGCGTTTTGATGAGGAGGCCTTTTGGCAAAATCCTGCTCGATTTTATGTGAGCTTGACACGTGTAGCGGACGGCGCCTCGGTTTTAATGGAAAAATCCGATTTTCATAATCGGCAGGAATGCTTTGAGGCGATCATGGCAAGTGCCTCTTTGCCGCTTCTTGCTCGGCCAAAGGATCTGCGCGGGGTGGCGTATATGGATGGCGGCATCAGCAATTCCATTCCGTTGGCGCAGTATGAAAACACCGATGACCGCCTGCTGGTGGTGCACACCCAACCGTCATCTTACCGCAAAAGGAAAAATTTGTTGGCGCCTTTGCTTTATTTTCCTTTTCGCAAGCATCCACTGTTTTATACGTGCTTAAAAAGCCGTCCCCAACGGTATAACCGTCAGCTGGATGTGTTGGACAATCGCTGTGACGCCGGGCGGGCTTTTGTGCTGCAGCCTGCGGCTCATCGGGTCGGCCGCTATACCCAAAGCCGCAAAGCCATTTTTTACACATATATAGACGGTTATTACGCCGCGATGCGCCAAAAAGAGGCCCTTTTGCGCTTTTTAAACGACGCACCCGACGCATCATCCGAGGGCGGCGCAAACCTTGTCGATACAAACAGACCATGGAGATAAAGAGGGCTTGAATCAGGAGGTGCTGCCATGAAACAGAAAAAAACGCCCAAAACCAATGCCATGCGTCTTTTGGAAAAAGAAGGCGTGGCGTATGACGTGTTCACCTATCCTTGGAAAGAAGATGCGCTGGATGCGCTTCATGCTCAGGAAAATCTACGCCGTGAGCAGGATGATGTATATAAAACATTGCTTTGCGTCGGTGATAAAACAGGCCCACTGGTGGCGGTTATTCCTGCAAAAGCGCATATCGATCTCAAGAAACTGGGTCGCGTCAGCGGCAATAAACGGGTGGAAATGCTTCCGTTAAAAGAACTGGAGAAAACCACGGGATATATTCGCGGCGGCTGCTCGCCTCTGGCGATGAAACGGCTTTATCCCACCATTTTAGATGACAGTGCTCGGCATTTTGATATTATTTTGGTGTCTGCAGGTCAGCGGGGCTTACAAGTGGGCCTTGCGCCTCAAGCATTGCTGCAGGTCACGAAAGGACAATTTTACGACATCACGCAAAATGAAGAGATGCACACATCATAAAAAATGCAGTTTTACAAATATTTTACATTGGGGAGAAAACTATGAGATATCTATCCTCTATGATAAGGTCAACGTCAGAAGACGTTCACTCAAATCGTATTTTAGGAGGATATGTCCAATGAAAAAATTAATGGCTGCTATTATGTGCATGGCTCTCGGTATGGCTGTACTTGCCGGCTGCGGCGGCGAAAAAGATAAAGCCGCTGAAAGCTCCAGCGCTGTGGAATCTTCCGCTGCTAAGGATATGAAATCCGAATCTTCTCAACTGCAAGAAGCTGCTGATAAAACCAGCGAAGCTGCCAAACAACAGGCTGAAGCTGATAAAGCAGAAGCTGAAGCAGACAAAGCCAAAGATGAAGCCAAAGCTCAGCAAGACAAAGCCGATTCCGCTAGCAAAGACGCTGAAGACGCTAAAGAAAAAGCTGCCAACTAATGATTTTGGATGGCGCCAGAACGGTCCTTCGGGACCGTTTTTTTTGTTTTGTTTGATGCGTCAAAGTACGATGTGATACAATCATTGATGAGAAGACGGTCATCCAAGGTGAGAACGGCAGTAAATGATGGAAAGGACGATTGCTATGAATGACACATTGCAAGTGTTGAAAAAACGTCGTTCGGTACGTGCCTACGAAGAACGTCCGGTGGCGCGTGCTTTGCTGGAAGAGATATTGGAAGCGGGCCTTTACGCCCCTACCGGCCGAGACAACCAAAAAGTGGTGATGGTGGTGGTGGAAGACCCTCTGACTTTGAGACATTTGGAAAAAATGAATGCCCAAGTGCTGGGGGCACCCGACGCCCATCCTTTTTACGGAGCGCCGATGGCCATAGTGGTGTTGGCTTCCACTGAGGCGCCAACGTGGCTGGAAGATGCCAGTTTGGTGATGGGCAACCTTATGAATGCTGCCGCGGCATTGGCATTGGGTTCTTGCTGGATCCACCGCGGCCGGGAGATGTTTCAAACAGAGGAAGGGCGCGCCTATTTAAAAAAATGGGGATTGGATGATGCATACACAGGCGTGGGCATTTGCATTTTAGGCCACATCCGAGGTCAGGCGCCGGAAGCCCACGCAAGAAAAGAAGGACGTATTATTTTCGATTCATAAAAAAATAAGAAGGGATTAAATAATTAGCCTTTATATGGCGCTGTTCATCCGCCGGTCAACGTCTTTATGTTGCCACCGGTGGATTTTTTTGGATTTTCAGCGATTGTTTGCCTCATCCGGTTTTCCGACAACCTGGGCTGTCTTGCAGGGAATTTCAAAATGCCATATAATATAGGAAGCTGAATCTGGTCGGCAAACCAAAAGATAAGGAGGCTATATTATTTCTAAGCAGAAAACAAAGGACGGTGTACGTGTCATTCCCTTGGGCGGACTGGAAGAAATAGGGAAAAATATGACTGCCGTCGAATATAATGACGAAATCCTTGTGATCGATTCGGGATTGTCGTTTCCTGGAGAAGAGCTGTTGGGGGTGGATGTTGTCATTCCGGACATCAGCTATTTAACGGCCAATGCCGAAAAAGTGAAAGGCATTGTGTTGACCCACGGCCACGAAGACCACATCGGGGCGCTGCCTTATGTGCTGCGCGAATTGCCGGTACCGGTTTATGGAACGCGATTGACTATTGGACTGCTGGAACCGAAACTAAAAGAAGCCCGTCATCTGGGCAAGCAGCGTCTGGTGGTTGTTAAGCCGGGAGAACCCTTCAAAGTGGGCGGTTTTAAGGTGGACATGATTCACACCTGCCACTCTATTCCTGACGCAGTGGCTCTGGCCATTCACACACCCTTGGGCATTATCTTCCATACAGGTGACTTTAAATTTGATCAGACACCTGTGGATGGCCGTGCAACAGACTTTCAACGCATTGCCGGTGTGTGTGCACAGGGGGTGTTGCTCATGATGAGCGACAGCACAAATGTGGGCAAACCCGGCTACAGCACGAGTGAATCAAGTGTTGGCGAGAGTTTTGAAAAGATCTTTCCGCAAGTGAAGGGTCGCATTATTTTGGCCACTTTTGCTTCCAATGTGCACCGTGTGCAGCAGGTGCTGGATGTGGCTGCTAAAAACGATCGTAAGGTTACCATCACCGGACGCAGCATGGTCAACAATGTCAATGTGGCCAGTGAGCTGGGTTATCTTAATGTGCCGCCCAATACCCTTATAGAAATGGACGAAATAGAACGTTATCCCGATGAAAAATTGGTGATCCTCACCACCGGCAGTCAAGGAGAGCCCATGGCGGCATTATCGCGTATGGCCAATGGTGAGCATCGCCAGGTGCGCATCATGCCCGGAGATACGGTGCTTTTTTCCGCCAACCCCATCCCGGGTAACGAAAAACTGGTGAGCAAAGTCATTGATATGCTTTGCAAGTTGGGCGCCAACGTCATCCAAGGCAGTGAGGCTCGGGTGCATACCTCAGGCCATGCCTGCCGCGAAGAACTCAAAATGATGCTCAATTTGGTAAAACCCAAATATTTTATGCCCGTTCACGGAGAATATCGCATGTTGGAAATGCATGCGTCTCTGGCTGAAGAAGTGGGCATCAATCCGAAAAATATTGTGGTGGCTGAAAATGGCAGTATCGTCACTGCCGGTAAAAATCGTGTGGGTCTCACAGGGAAAGTGCCTTCAGGACGTGTGCTCATCGACGGCTTGGGTGTGGGCGATGTAGGCAATATTGTGCTTCGCGACCGCAAGCAACTGTCTCAAGACGGCATTTTAATTGTGGTGGCCACCATTAATCGTAGAACAAAAAAAGTGATCGCCGGACCAGATATCGTCTCCCGTGGTTTCGTGTATGTGCGTGAGGCGGATGAGCTCATGAGCGAAGCACGCAAACGCGTGAGCAAAGCGCTTGATCAGTGTATGGAGGAAAGTGTGACAGATTGGTCATCCATTAAAAGCAGTCTGCGAGACGTGCTGGGGAAATTTTTATATGAAAAAACCCGCCGTCGCCCAATGATTTTGCCCATCATTATGGATGAAAACCAGTACAATTAACAATGCACAGTTTGATCCAGCATTTTTGGAGTTGAGTGACGCCCTTGGAGCAATCGATTTGGGGCTCAAAGCGTCATCTAAAACGAAAACCTGATATTTTAAATAAACGCAGCGCCGCTGTTGCCCGTTCATCCTCGGTTCATTGACCTGAGTGATCGGCTGTAACAGCGGCGCTGCTTTATTTATGAGAAACACGACGGGTGAACTTGCGACGTCATTGGCCTTTGCAGGATCCGCCGGGGAGTTCATTTTTTGGTACAAAAAAGCCAACGGCTTCAAAACATAGAAACCGTTGGCGAAGATTGAAAAATTTCGGCCGTTTATTGTGCCGGTGTTGCATTCGGCGTTTCTGCCGGAGTGCTGGGGGCAGGGGCGGGCGCAGGTGCCGGTGCAGGCGCCGGAGCGGGTGTTTCTGCGGGCGTTTGAGCCGGCGTATTTTGGTTGTTGCCAGATCCGCCGCTGACCACGGTGGTATAGCTGCGGGCGCCTTGGTTGGTGTTTTGCTCATGGGGTGGTTGGTAGGCGCCGCCATAGCCATAATTGGCCTCAGTGGCATCCGGAGCCAAAGGAGCGCCGGACGATTCATCGGGGGCTTTTCCGTCTTCCACTTTTTCCGGAAGACGAGAATCGCCTTCCGCTTCCTCGCTGCCGTAACCAAAGGTTGGCAATATATTGGCGGCCATGGGAACCAAATCCAAATCTTCCGCCGTCCACTCAGTGGATTTAGGGTATTCGGCATTGAGCATGGCCAAAATGCCTTCTTGGGAGGGCAGGTAGTAGGAAAGATCGTCAATGTATTCCGGAGAACCGGGCAGGGTGAACATGTGCACATTTTCTTTTAAATTCATCCCTTTGGCTTCTTTGGCAAACCAAATCATTTCGGAGACGGTGAAATCGGTTTTCATATCTTTTGAAATAACATCAGCCAAATCGGGCACTTTAGGAATGGTGGAAGCGCTCAAGAGTTTTTTGCCCAGGGCTTCAAAGAAAAGGTGTTGGGCCTTGATGCGTCCCAAATCCCCTTGCACATAACCGGAGCGATAGCGCACAAAATGCAGCGCATTTTTGCCGTTCAGCACCTGCTCGCCGGCTTTAATGTTGATATCCAAATCTTGATAAGGGTCACTGTAATGAAGATCTTCAGGCACATTCATCGCCACGCCGCCAATGGCATCAATGGCTTTCTGAAATCCTTCAAAGGAGGAGACGACGTAACGGTCCACTTTAAGCCCGGTGAGCATGGTGACCTCTTTTTTTGTTTGCTCAATATCTGCCGGATGATGATCGCTGTATGAGGCGTTGAGTTTTTTGATGCTGCGGGTCACATGGCTCATGGTATCGCGCGGCAGGGACAAGAGTTTCAGTGACTTTTTTTCCGGATCAAAGGTGGCTAAAATCACCACATCGGCATTGCTTTGTTCCTGGTCCACGCCGCATAGCAAAATATTGTAAGAGCGATGACCGTCCAAGGGGTCTTGGGTATCATC
>JAEZVS010000159.1 GCA_023443145.1 Bacillota bacterium
GATGATACAGATGACAGCGGTGTTTGTGAACAGCACCTCGCGGGTATTTGTTAAACGAAACCATAGATGCGAGGTGACAATATGATGAATCAACCGGTCTTAGAAGGGATTCGCGCTTTAGGCGCAACCGATCGGGTACAGGTGGAAAGTTTATTCACCTCGGAGCGGATGTATTGGCTGACGGCATCCATAGCCACAGGTTTTGCGTTAATGGAGGTGCAAGACGGTGATGCCCGCGCCCGCACCGATGCCCGCGCCAATCACATGTTGGAAAAATTCACAGAGGCCCTGCGGCAGGGCGATATTTCAGATGATATCTTTAATGCCAGCAAAGCACAGGCGTTGGATAATCTGGGTCATCTTTCCCAATTGATGCGCTATCATGCTGTATTTAACCCTGAATGGGCTTTGGGGATGTGCGTAGGCTTTATCAGTTACTGGCTTTTCACTAAATTGATTGAAGTGGAATGGCAGCGTGTGCTGGAACGTGAAGATGAACGCGACAGTTTTATTTTTTTAGACGGTGTGATTGCCGATCAGGAAGAGTTGGCTCATATTCGGGAAAAGGTTTATCGTGGAGAAGCGTTATTTAATGATGAAGCTGTGTATCTGCGCAGTCATTGGGAGGCTTCGGCAGATTTTTTCCGTCGGCTGGAATCCATGTTAACGCTTTTAGATCATGGGCACATTCCTTTTGTGACAGCGCATAAGCAAAAAAAATAAGCCGGCAGGCCGGCTTATTTTACACATTAGTTGATGTCATCGTTGGCAGGTTTCGGTGCGGGAGACATGATGATTTTTTGGGTTACTTCCGGGTCCATATCGGGCGGGGGCAAGGGACGATCAAATTCGCTCTTGTTGGCAGCCAGACGCGCCTCCAGACTGGTGCGTTCTGCAGCCAGGTCGCGTTTTTCATCCTCTAAAGCGTCGGCTAAATTTTCCGCTTCTCGTGCGCGGCTGCGATTGACCCAACTACGGAACATGAAGTGTCCGCAAATAAAGGCCAACACCACGGAGAGACCGGTCGAAGCGAGCATGTATTCCATAGGACTAAGGGTTTCAGTGAAGCCAAAATAAGCCAGCACGACAGCGCCTGCAGCGATGATCAAAGATATTAAAAATAGAAAGATACGCATAACACATTCTCCTTTGTGGATTTGATGGAACATCTGCTAGTCATTGTACTAAAAGGAGAGAGCCCTTTCAAGGGTAATTGCAAAAAAAGCTGCTTCGTGTATGGAAGAGTGCTGAATGGCATCAGAAGCGATTTGAAACATTGCGAAAAACGAATTGGAGGGAAGACATGAAAAAACTCAGACGAGCCAAAGAAGGTAAAAAAATTGCCGGTGTGTGCAAAGGATTGTCTAAGGCCTTTGACATCGATGTGTCATATGTGCGCTTGGCTTTTGTCTTTTTAGCAATTTTACCCTTTATTACATTATGGGGTATGGGCCTTTTATACCTCGCTCTGGCGCTTATTGTGCCGGAAGAAGAGGATTATATTGATGTCTGATGCATCGCGGGAGATGTTGGTGGTTATTTTAGGTCACGGCAGCAGACGGGAAAGCGGCCGGACCCCTGTGATTGAAACCGCTGAACGTTATCAAGAACGTCATCCGGAATATGTGGTGCGCCCGGCCTTTATGGAGTTTGTCCAGCCCGATTTGACGGCGGCAGTGGAAATCGCTTTAGAGGAACAGCCAACATTTCGCCAGGTGATTGTGGTGCCGCTCTTTCTGGCAGCGGGCAATCACGTGGTGCGCCATATGCCTGAAACGATAGCGGCGCTTCGGCAAGCCCATCCGAACATTGCTTTTTATTTGGCAGATCCTTTGGGCGCAGATCCGTTGCTCTGTGATATTGTAGAAAAACGTGTGAATGATCGACTGTCGATGTAAGTGAAGGATGAGAGGTGAATGAGATGAAAGCAGTGGCGCTGTATCATATGGAAGAAATTCCTGTTTTTGTAAATAACTTTTTAGCGATGGACGCATTGTCTCATCTCTCTCATGAACGGCGCTGTGATGTCAAGCTTTGCCTGTTTGAACTGCTCACCAATATTTTCACTCACGGAGAGGGTGATTTGGTGGTGCGCATGCGCTATGCGGTGTCGTCCGGTCAGATGGCCCTGATCATCTATGAAGAAGGCGGTCACTGGGACGGACAAGGTATATTGACCGGTGCCCGTTGTCTGGAAGACGGTCTTTTTGATGAAGGCGGCCGAGGTCTTTATTTGGTGCAGCGTGTCAGTGATGAACTGGCTTATTGCGGATGCTGTAAAGGTGTGTTTGTGCGCATGGGTTTACGTGGAGGTGCACATGGCAAAGGGCAATAAAGATGTGGAAGTGTTGGTGGCAGAGTATAAAGAAGCGCCCAATGATGCGCTCTTAGAGGAAATCATCGAAAACATGGAGCCCTTGGTGCGCTATTGGTGCCAGTCTCAATGCTATCTGCCCTGGGAAAAAGAAGACATGATGCAGGTGGCGCGCATTGCTGTTTTAGGAGCGCTCGATCGGTTTGATCCGTCCAAAGGGGTGCGCTTTAAGACATTTGCCTACCGCACAGTTTCGGGCAAACTCATGAACTATTATCGCGACAGCACTTGGCGCATCACCATTCCGCGTAAATATCGTGAGATGAGCACATACATTACTAAGGCTGAAAACGAATATTATCAAAATCATGGTCAAGCGCCCACTGTGGGCCAGATTGCCGAAATGATCGGTGAAAACGAGGAAGAAGTTGCCGATGCCATTGAAGCCAAACGTGCCACGCAAACCACATCTTTGGCTGTACAGGAAGATGGCGAAGGCAATACAAACAGCTTGGCCAATTATTTAGGAGAAGAAGACGCGAATCTGGATGCTATTGAGCTCAAACAAGATCTCAAACAAGCCATGACCCATTTGGATGAAACAGAGCGTCAGGTGATTTATTATCGTTATGTGGAAGACCTGACTCAGACAAAAATTGCCGATATCTTAGGTGTGAGTCAAATGCAGGTATCGCGTTTGGAGAAAAATTCCCTTAATAAAATTAGAAAGCAAATGCAAGAAAAAAACGAAGAATCTTCTTCATAGAGAAAGTAGAAAACGCAGGTTGCGCGAAGAGGCGCGATCTGCGTTTTTTTGTATGAGGGTCATGTAAAAAACATACGCGCACATATTTTCTTTAAATAAAGATCAAATGCACGAAAAAAATGGAATAAAAAGAATATTGACGAACATAAGAT
>JAEZVS010000161.1 GCA_023443145.1 Bacillota bacterium
TCCCATAGGTGTGGGATAAATGCCGCTTCGGGTGCGTTCAAAAAGTTTGACGCCCAGCTCGTCTTCCAGATTGGAAATGGAAGTGGAAAGGGAAGGTTGGGTGATAAACACATTCTCTGCCGCTTTAGAAAAGGAGCGGGTACGGTAAAGCTCCAAAAGATAGTGCAATTGTTCAATGCGCAAACGCGGCCACCGTCCTTTCAGGTGTTTTTTTTAGTATACCCGGAACCACCGGTTGTGGCAACTGCTTAGAGCCGTAAACTTTCTGTTTGACCACCGGCCGTGAAACCGTTATTATAGTGTAAGAGATGACATTCAAGAAGAGGTGACGCCATGTTTACTGGTCGGAAAGTGATTTTGGAAAAACCGCAAATCAAAGACGCCGATGTGTTGCAGTCTTGGTATTTGAATAAAGATTTCCGCCTGCTTTACGACGGCTATCGGGGCAATTCGTTGGATATGGTCATGGCGGAAATCAAAGCTGCCCGCGATATCACCGATCCCCACGCCACACAGGTGAATTTCATTGTGCGCGCCAAACACAATCATGAACCGATTGGGGTGGCGGCCATTATGGATATTGACCGGCAAAACGGTCATGCGGCCGTGGCACCCGGCATTGCCTTGGAAAGCCGCCGGCTTTTGGGCTATGGCTTTGACCTTATGGTGGTGCTTTGCGACATTGTTTTCTATGAATTTGGATTTAAACGCTGTTACATGCGCGTGAATGACACCAATCAATTGGGTTTGCGCTCGGCGCTTTCTTTCGGTTTTCAGGTGGAAGGTCAATTGCGCGATCACGTTTTCACCGGTGCCCAATATGTGGATCAATTTATGGTGGGACTTTTAAAAGAAGAATACGAAAAATTATCGGTGGTAAAACGCTGGAAAGCGCGCGGCTGGCACTTGCAGTAAGAGCTGTAAAACGATAAAATAAAGGCAACGATGGGAGCATTGGCCCCATACGTTGCCTTTTTGTTTTTTGTTTCTTATTGCCACCTGGATCCATCGGACCGGGATGGATTGCGCAGCCTGCTTCTGTGCAATCCGAACGATTGCTCAAAAGGAGACGCGCATCATGAAAAAGAAAAAACAATCGCTTTCTACTCAAAAATTGGTGATGGCCGGCCTCTTAGGCGCCATCTGTGTGATCTTGGGCGCCACAGGTTTGGGGATGATTCCCATGCCTACACCGTCCGGGCGGGCCACCATTATGCATCTGCCGGTTATTTTAGCCGGTGTTTTGGAAGGGCCGCTGGTGGGCGGATTAACAGGTCTTATCTTTGGTATCTACAGTTTTCTCACGCCCACAGGCGTTATTCCCGCCGATCCTATTGTGCGCATTGTGCCGCGCATTCTTATCGGTATTGTGAGCGCTGTGGTTTTTCGCGCGGTGTGGCGGAAAAATTTAGACGTGGCGGCATTTTTGGCCGGTGCCTTGGGTACCGCCACCAACACGGTAGGCTTTGTGGGTTTGGCCGTGCTTATGGGTTATCTGCCTGCAGCGACAGCTGTCTTGATGATTCCGCAAGCAGCAGCTGAATTGGTGGCTGCCACCGTGATTGTGATGGTTTTGGTACGGGCGCTGAAATCACGTATTCACTAAGGGGCGCTGATCACAGCGCAAAATGAATAATCAAAAATGGCACTTGTGGCAGCCGTCTGAGCAGGCAGCGGCTGCCTCTTTTTACATAAGGAGAGAATATGTTACTCGCATTTGATATAGGCAATACCAACACCGTGATGGGCCTTTTTGAAGGTCGTGATTTGGTGGCCAACTGGCGCTTTGCCACCGATCCTCGCCGCACGGCCGATGAATATGGTCTGCTTTGCAACGATTTTTTTTCTTATAATCACATGGCGGCCCAACGGGTAGACAAAATGATTATCTCTTCAGTGGTGCCTGATCTCACCGGCACTTTGGCTGATGTGGGACGGCGCTATTTTCATCTGAAACCGTTGTTGGTGGAGGCGGGCATTAAAACGGGGCTGAAAATTCGTTATGAAAACCACAAAGAATTGGGTGCCGATCGCATTGTGAATGCGGTGGGGGCCATTCACAAATACGGCGCGCCCATTATCATTATAGACTTCGGCACCGCCACCACTTTCTGTGTGGTGAACGAGCAAAGCGAATACTTGGGCGGTGCCATCACTGCGGGCATTGGTATTTCTATGGGTGCGCTGTTTGCCAATGCGGCGAAGCTCCCGAAGGTGGATCTTAAAGCGCCCCAATCGGTCATTGGACGCAGCACGGTGCAGGCCATGCAAAGCGGCCTCGTTTACGGCTATGCAGGACTCATCGATGCCATGATAGAGCGCATTTCCGCCGAAATGGGATGGCAGCCCGGAAAAGTGGAGGTGGTGGCCACCGGCGGCCGCAGTGATATCATCTGCCCCTATTGCAAATATGTGCATCATGTGGATATGATGCTGACCTTAGAAGGACTGCGCCTATTGGCGGAACGAAATGAGGACGGCCAATGATTGATGTGTGTTTGCTGGGGACCGGCGGTATGATGCCTCTGCCTCGTCGATTTTTAACTGCTCTTTTGGTGAGGGTGGAAGGTTCCATTGTGTTAATTGACTGCGGTGAAGCCACCCAGGTGGCCATTCATTTAAGCGGCTTTAGTCCGGCGTCTATTGACCACATTTTAATCACCCATTTTCATGGAGATCATGTGAGCGGATTGCCGGGGCTTCTTTTATCCATCGCCAACAATCATCGCACAGAACCTCTTCACATTTGGGGTGGACAGGGACTTTCCAAAATTGTAAAGGGCTTGACGGTCATTTGTGAAAAATTACCTTTCCCGTTGGTGATTCATGAGCTGCCCTTTGATGAACCGGCCACTTTTTCTACCGGAGAACTCACTTGGCGTACCCAGCCGGTGCGTCATCGGGTGCCCTGTTTGGCTTATCGAGCCGATCTGCCTCGTAAGGGACGCTTTGATGCAGAGCGCGCCAAAGCGAAAAATATTCCATTGGCCTACTGGCGCCGTTTGCAGCAAGGAGAAGTGATAGAAGCTGAGGGACGCCTATTCCGTCCGGAAGATGTATTGGGCCCGGCGCGTCAAGGCATTCGTCTGACATATGCCACCGATTGCCGGCCGTCGCAGGAATTGGTGTCTTTTGCGGAAGGAAGCGATCTCTTTATTGCAGAAGGGCTTTATGGCGATCCGGAAAAGCAGAAGAGCGCTGCTCAAAAAGGCCACATGGTGTTTGAAGAAAGCGCGCGTTTGGCGCGAGATGCCGGCGTCAAAGAACTTTGGCTGACCCATTACAGTCCGGCGATGATGAATCCGCGGGAATTTCTACCGAGAGCGCGGGCGATTTTTCCCAATACGCAGGCAGCGAAGGATCTTTTCACTAAGACGCTGGTTTATCCCGAAGAATAAAAAATGCCGTCGGTTGTTGTGATATTTGTATAAGCTTTGCAATGGAAAGAGGTGCGTGTTGTGGAAAGCAAAGAAATAAAAAATAAAAAGCGAGGCGCGTTTACGCTCATCGAAATGATTGTGGTGCTCGTGATTTTGGCGATTTTGGTGGTGTTGGTGGTGCCGAAAGTCACCAGCTATGTCACCACGGCGCGAGAGACGGCGGCGGTCCAAAATGCGCGCACGGTCATGAATGCGGTGCAATTGGCGATTATGGATAAAACCAACGCAGGAGAAGCCCTACCAACCTCTTTGGGCAACGGTTCATTGGATAAATATCTGGAAAAGGCCAACAATAAAAAGCTAAGCTATGAGATTCAATTGGACAAAGGGCAAGTGACCGGAGGTATTGTGACGACAGACGGGGTGAGTGTGCGTTTGCCGGACTTGTCATTAATGCCGGCGGATTCAGGCGGGAAGAGAAATGAATAAAGTTTTCGCGCCAGGACTGTCGTTGACCGGAAATTGACCATTAAAAGAGATCACTCGGTCTTTCTGGAATTTTTTACCGGACGGGTGGTTTACTTTTGGGCAACACTTGGGTATACTGATTTTTGTAAGCCATCTTGATGAAGGGGAGTAGCACCGGCCTTGGCCGGCGGCAGGGTCGTCAATACGTGCTTTTGCACCGGCGCTGCCAAACCGAAGGGTTATGCAAGACCTTTGTCTTCTTTTCCTATTGCAGTTGTTTGCCATGGGTTAAAAGAAGGCAAAGGTCTTTTTTTGTGGCAGTGTTTTCACTTGCAAAGGATTTTCTGCGGATGGACGCTTCAAACAGGTGCTTTTTCTCCGGATGAGGGGCCGATGTTTCAAGGCTTGATTTTAAAGTGCATGTAAAACTTAATTGTATTATGAATGTATTGAGGAGGGATTTTGTTGTTTGATTTGGATGCGGCATTGCTTTTGCGTTATGTTGCAGTTTTCTTCATTCTGGTTTTTATGGAAGGGTTGCTTTCTGCCGATAATGCTTTGGTGCTGGCGGTGATGGTG
>JAEZVS010000114.1 GCA_023443145.1 Bacillota bacterium
GAAGGGGTTATGATGGTCCCGTTGGATCTTTTGACAGAGCATGCTCATCTAACGGCGGTCAAATCAGGTGCGGCGGTTCAGCTTTTCTCGCCGGACCATAAGATGATGGCCACGATGACGCTGAACAGTCCGACTGTCACGCGCTATGGCCATACATCGCAGCTGGCCGCACCGGTGGTGGAGAAAGATCACCTCATATTTGTGCCCTTGCGCAGTCTGGTGGCGCCTTGGGGCGAGGTCGTCTGGCAGGGAGATGAGAAAGCAACCCTTATTCGCTGCGACCTGAACGAGAGCCAACGCCCGCCGCTGATTCATCTGCAAGAAGGGGCATTGCGTTTAAAAATGATTATGGATTCGGGGTTTGACTATCAGGAAGAGAATGAATACCCCCAAATGATGAGCGCGACCGAAGCGGTTTTGTTTTCCAAATCTGATAAAGAAGGCATTTATGCACTGGGCAGCAAGGGCGGCAACGAAGCATTAAAGCCGGTGCATAAGGATCATCGCTTGCGTTGGTTTCAAGTGACGCCGTCGGCGCGCATCTGGATTGAGACGCCTACAGCAAATGCCAACGAAGGCAGCTGGCATCTTTATGTACAGGATGGGGACGAAGCGTCGCCCAAAGAACTGGCTTCGGCACCGTATGCGTCATTAAAAAAGATGCCTTTCGGTGAATCGGTGTTGGACCGTACCGTGTTTGCCGGCGATCATGTGGCCTTGTTATATGGTGAGCCTGAAAGCGGCGATTTACAGGTGCGGCTCATCAACATTCATTCCGGAGAGCAAAAGGTGCTGGATACGTTGCCTGCACAGGAAGCGGTCAATGGCACTTTCTGGCTCACCATGAATGATGATGTGGTGATTTGGAAAAAGGTCCGCTTTCTTGAGAATAAAAAAGAATATGGCGATTTGTATCAATACGATCTGCATACCGGCCAATCGGCCCCTCTCTTTCCGGGCTGTCATTTCTGTATGCCCACTTTGGTAGGCTCTTATTTGGTGGTGCTGGACAAGCCCTTGGGCACGGATGCCCTTGATAAGGACGTTCAAAAGAAGCAGACTTCTGATGTGTGGGTATGGGATATGAAGAAAAAACAGTGGCTGGGCCGCGCCAATGGAGAGATCTTCGGCTGGAGTCCCGAAGCCCATATCACCGCCATCACACCGATAGCCACGGCGAAAGAGACGCTCATCATCTTTAACCTGGAAGGTGTGGACAGCTATCCCCTGCCGGTGTGGGATTTGATCACAGGACAGGCTTGTCTGTTGAAAGATGCTGAGGGTGCGCCGGTGATGTATTCGCCGGTGAAAAAAGAGCGAGGTGCTGTGTGGCGCATTTTATCCAATGGTGCCTGCAACGATATTAATGTGGTGTACAAACATCCCCTGCTCGATACAAACACGGTGCAAGCCGCCGAATGGATGCGGTGACTGTGCGATATATTTTTTAGAAGCCCCTGCGCCGAGTGCGGCACAGGGGCTTTTCTCCAACGCAAAAAAATCAATCAAATCATGGGCGACGGATTGACGGCGCTTATTTTTTGGTGTACAGTATTCACATCAAAATTATTTGATGTAAGGAGGCGGCATGGGCATTGGCGTATAAAGAAATGGCAAAGCTCTTTAAAGCGTTTGCCGATCCGAAAAGACTGGAAATTTTAACGCTTTTAAAAAAAGGTGAACAGTGCGCATGTGTGTTGTTGGATCAGCTGGATCTCACCCAATCCGGCCTGTCTTATCATATGAAAATTTTAATTGAGTCGGATATTGTCACGGCGCGTCCGGAAGGAAAATGGATTCATTATCGTCTTTCTTCGAAGGGAATAGAAAGAGCCCGAGCCTTTCTGGATGATCTGAAATAACGTTTTTTAGTCATCGTCGCGATGACTAAAAAAATGGACAATATATCAAAATTAATTGATGTGAGGAGAAGGAAAATGGATACAGCGGAAAAAATAGGTGCGTTTATTCAAAATCAGGTGCTGGGTATGGCCTGGCTGCTGGATATGGTTGAAACCGTATTGACACAATTGGGCATTGATTTAAACAGCAGGCTTGGCGGCAGTTTGGCTTTTTTTATTTATGACGTTATTAAAATCACTCTTTTGCTTTGTGCGCTGATTTTTTTGGTGTCTTATATACAAAGTTATTTTCCTCCGGAACGAAGTAAAAGAATACTGGGGCGATTTAAAGGCATTTGGGCGAATATGATGGCGGCATTATTGGGGACGGTCACACCGTTTTGTTCCTGCTCGTCCATTCCCTTGTTTATCGGCTTCAGTTCGGCGGGATTGCCTTTGGGGGTGACCTTTAGTTTTTTAATATCATCGCCCATGGTTGATTTGGGAAGCCTGGTGCTTCTCACGAGCATATTCGGCCTCAAAATAGGACTGGTTTATGTTGTACTGGGGCTGGTTGTTGCTGTGCTGGGCGGGACGATCATCGAAAAACTGAACCTGGAAGATCAAATTGAAGATTTTATCTTAAACGCGCCAAAAGGTGTTGCGGTTGAAGGCGAAAAATTAAAAAGAAGCGAACGCATTCATTTTGCAAAAGCACAGGTTAAAGA
>JAEZVS010000164.1 GCA_023443145.1 Bacillota bacterium
CTGTAGCAGAGGGTTTGCGTCACTATGCACCGCGCCATGTGGTGATAGATCCGGTGATGGTGGCAAAAAACGGAAGTCCCCTCATGGCGCCGGAAGCCATTCCGGCTTTCCGCACCCATGTGTTGCCGCTGGCGACCGTGCTGACACCCAATATTCCCGAAGCTGAAGTGCTTTTAGGTCGCACCATTTCGGGAGATGACGATATGGCAGAAGCCGCCAAGGCGCTGTCGCTGCAAACCGGGGGCGCAGTATTGGTGAAGGGCGGCCACCGTGAGGGCAGCGCCAGAGATGTGCTTTGGGATGGCGATGCACTGCATGTTTTTGACACACCGCGCATTCAAACCAAAAATACACATGGCACCGGCTGCACATTGTCGTCGGCCATTACAGCCAATTTGGCGCTGGGATGTCACATAAAAGAAGCGGTGCACCGTGCCAAAGCCTACGTAACCACTGCCATTTCTCATGCACTGCCGCTGGGACGAGGCAATGGGCCTACGCATCATTTTGTTGCCCTTTATGACCAAGGTCTCTCTTGGATGGAGGATATGTGATGACGCATATAAAAAATAGCGGCGCTTTTTCGTCTACAGCCGAGAATTCTGTTTCTTCAACATGGGGGCAAGTTTTTCTGTGGTTTGGGGCAGCCATTTCTATTGCAGAGATTTTAACCGGAACCTTTCTGGCGCCTTTGGGTTTGGAGATGGGCATTTTGGCCATTTTAATCGGCCATGGCATCGGCGCGGTCATTTTATATTTGGCGGGGCTCATCGGCGCCCAAAGCGGGTTATCGGCTTCACAGTCGTCCCGCCTGTCTTTCGGGCGCTGGGGTTCCTATGGTTTTTCCATCGCCAATATAGCCCAACTTGTCGGCTGGACAGCGGTGATGATATTCTCCGGAGCTGCGGCATTGAACAGCATCACCATGCCTGCCCTGGGTTTGGATCATAAAAATTGGTGGTGTGTGCTTATCGGCGGCCTCATTGTTGTTTGGGTGATGTTGGGTGTTAAGCACATTGCCAAAATCAATGCTGTGGTGGTGGCGGCGCTTTTGGCGGCCTGTTTGGTGCTGGGTTGGGTGGCGTTTCAAAAAGATCCCACTCAGGTGGCTGTGATGCAAAACCCTATTGACTTCGGAGCGGCAGTGGAACTGAATGTGGCCATGGCCCTTTCGTGGATGCCGCTCATATCCGACTATACCCGTGGCGCTCAAAAACCCCGTCTGGCTACAGCTGTGGGTGTGGCCGCCTATATTCTGGGCAGCAGCCTTATGTTTGTCATCGGCTTGGGCGCGGTGCTTTATGCGGGTACCTTTGAGGTCGGCGAAATGATGCTCCGGGCCGGATTGGGCATGGTGGGGGTAGGGATTGTGGTCTTTTCTACAGTCACCACTACATTTTTAGATGCCTGGTCGGCGGGTGTATCGGCGGCCAATATCAATGAGCATCTCAATGAACGGTTGGCTGCCACCGTGGTGGCGTTGGTGGGTACAGCACTGGCCATTTGGGGCATTATGGAAAATTATCAAAACTTCCTCTATCTTATCGGCAGCGTCTTTGCCCCGCTTTTCGCAGTGTTTTTTGTGGATTATTATCTGCTGGGCCGTCGGCAAATGGACGAAACGCTGCGTTTGAACGTGCTCAATGCCGGACTTTGGCTGGCGGGTTTTGTGCTTTATCGCATTCTCATCATGCAAACCACACCGGTGGGCATCACTCTGCCTGTGATGTTGGTGACCGCTTTATTGACTTTTTTGGTACACCGGTTGATTCGAAAAAAAGACCATACATTTTAAGATGGCAAGAGGCGCCGCTCGGCATTGAGCGGCGCCTTTCTGTTGGGGAGTCTGAATGCTTTTTTTATGTAAAGAAATTTTACCTTGAATTTACAAAATCTGTCGCATGCCGTTTACAATTGCCTTCTATACTGAGGCCAACGTTAAGGTGAATAAAGAAAGGATGGTAACATGAAAAAGAAATGGTTGGTTGTATCCATGAGTTTGATCGTGGCATTGGGCTTGATGACGGCGTGCGGCGGTGGCGGCGATAAAGCAGCCAATTCAGATGCTTCCCAACAAGGAACCGAGCAGAAATCAGAAGGCGGCGATGAAGCCATTACAGCCAGCGGTTCTTCAGCACTGCTTCCGTTGGCAAAAGATGCAGCAAAAGCCTTTAAAGAAGAAAATGCCAATGTGGCCATCACCATCAATGGCGGCGGCTCGGGCAACGGCTTGAAGCAAGTGTCTGACGGTGCGGTGGATATTGGTAATTCCGATGTTGCAGCAGAAGAAAAATTGGAACCTGAAAAAGCCAAAGAGTTGGTCGATCATAAAGTGTGTGTCATCACCATGGTGCCGGTCGTAAACAAAGACCTGGCCAAAGAAGTGGAATCTCTTACAAAAAAACAGATCATCGATGTGTTCACCGGCAAAATCACCAATTGGAAAGAAGTGGGCGGTCCCGATGAACCGGTGGTGCTGGTTACGCGTCCCAAAACCTCAGGCACCCGTGTATTGTTTGAAAAATATGGTTTGGACGGCCAATCTGAGCTGGATAACCAATCCTTGGAAACCGATGACAGCGGTACCCTTTTGCAAACCGTTTCCGATCAAAAAGGCGCCATCGGCTACGTGGCCATGAGCTATCTGGTCAACAACGACAAAGTGGCCGCTTTGGGCATAGATGGTGTGAAACCCAGTTTGGAAGCCACTTATGAAGGCAAATGGCCCATCTGGGGTTATGAGCATATGTATACCAAGGGAGAACCCGGCGGCGCCGTTAAAGAATACCTTGATTTCGTTATGGGTGAAAAATATGCCGATCGTCTGGAAAAACAAGGGTACAATGTCACTTCCAAAATGAAAGTGGAACGGTAAAGGTGTTTCCCGGTGAACGGAGGCCATATGTTTAGAAAAGAAATTTTAGGGCGCGGACTGGTGACAGTCTGCGGCCTATTCTTAATTGTGCTGACTTTATCCATTGCCGCATTTTTGTTTTTTCGAGGCTCCGGCACGTTTACCACTTACGGGCACAGCCTTTCTGAATTTTTGTTTTCGTCTAAATGGAATCCTGCTGATAATTTTGCAGGGGGCGGCCAAGTGGGCGCTGCAGTTTACATTTTCGGCTCTGTGATCACCTGCTTGCTGGCGCTATTAATCAGTACACCGCTGGCCCTGGCTTCGGCGATTTTTATTGCTGAGATGCAGCCTAAAATTGGGGCGCGTTTTTTTCAGCCGGCCATTG
>JAEZVS010000151.1 GCA_023443145.1 Bacillota bacterium
GCGCCAAACGTTGCGGCTTGTCCCGGTCCATGGTCAAAACCGAAGGGAATGAGCATCCCGAATTTTGGAGCCATTGAAAAAGCCTCACCTATAAGAAGCAACAAAGCAAAGCCGATAAACGGTTGAATGGCATAAAGTATATTCCATACACAGCCCAGGCCAATAGAGCCTTTAACAGCTTCTTTCCCGACATTGATGCCTTCTGTTTTCGGAATGTTGGTCAGGCCCATTGAAATAAATGCAAATGTGAAGAAAATGCCCACAATCTCGCTGCAGGCATCAGATGTGACGCCCACTTTCGGTAACACATCCAAGTTCATGAAAACAAAGCCCACCAAGCCGCCGATAACACTGGCCGGCATAAGAATGTTGCCCAGCGGCTTGATTAAAACCCGCAGCAAAACCCCCGTTAAAAGCATGATGCCTATCCAGGAAAATGTGGTTAAAATGCCCATGCGATCCTCTCCTCTAACTTTTAAGATATGGATAGTGTATCATAATGAGGGAGCCAATCAAAGCCTGCTGTGGTGCGTTCCCGTTCCAGTTATTATAAATGCGCAGTGTTGTTGGCGTCTTCTTTATGTTAAACTGAATTTAATGAATATTGGCATCTGCTTTTTTCACCACTCGGCTGCAATCGCTAAAAAGGACGGATGATCGTATGAAAATGTATATAAACGGACGTATCTTAACGATGGTTGATGAAAAGCCTTCGGTTGAAGCCCTTATAGAAGACAAGGGCCGCATTGTATTTGCCGGCGCTGCATCTGACGCACAAACACGCGTGAAGGGTGACGTTCATATTGTGGATTTAAAAGGACGAACACTTATGCCCGCCCTGCTCGACGCCCATAGTCATATCACCGATACGGCTTTGCTTTTAAAATCTGCCAATTTACAAACCGCCAAAAGTTTTGCCGACATCATCACCATTTTAAGGGCACATGTTTCTTGTCAAAGCTCCGACCAAAATGCTTTTGTTGTAGGTCTGGGCTATGATCACAATGTGATGCCCGAGAAAAAACATCCGGACAAATTTTTGCTGGACGCGGCCTTTCCGGATACACCTGTGGTTATTGTCCACGCCAGCATTCACATGTGCGTTGCCAACAGCGCCATGCTTAATCTCTTGCACATTGATGCCGCCACACCCGAACCGGAAGGCGGCATCATCGGCCGCGTTGACGGCAGCAAAGATCCGAACGGTTATTTGGAAGAAACCGCCTTCAATCCCATCTACGATCGCATCTGTCAAGAGCTTGCCCTAACCGTCCCGGATATCATTCGCGCCCAGCAACTTTACCTGGAAAATGGGATATTGACCATTCAGGAAGGCTCCACCGATGAGATCAACATTGATCTTCTACATGGTGCCGCCAAAGCGGGGCAGCTGATCTGCGATGTTGTTGCTTATCCGGCGGTAAATTTCGGACGCGGTGTTGGTGCTTCATTTAAAAACCACCTCAGCGCTGACGGCCGCTACGACGGCTGCTTTAAAATTGGGGGCTACAAGCTCCTTTTGGACGGATCCCCTCAAGGCAAGTCGGCGTGGCTCTCGGAACCTTACATCGGCACCGACGACCGCAGTTACGGCTGGTTGACCGATAAAGAGGTACAACACTACACTGACGCGGCTTTCAGCGAAAAGCGCCAAGTCATTGCCCACTGCAACGGCGATGCTGCTTCAGAACAATTTATCAACGCTTGCGAGGCATCCCTGGCCAAATATCCCCACACAGATGCCCGACCGGTGATGATCCACTGTCAAACCGTACGCGACGATCAATTGGCGCGTATGGCCAAAATGCAAATGATTGCTTCATTTTTTGTCTCTCATGTCTATTATTGGGGGGATATCCACTTGAAAAATTTGGGCACGCGACGTGCCCATCACATCAGTCCCATGGCCTCCGCCAAAGCCAAGGGCGTGCCCATGAACATCCACACCGATTCTCCCGTCGTTCTGCCCAACCTCTTCCATGCAATATGGACCTCGGTTAAACGAGAAACGAAAAACGGCGTCATCTTGGGCGCAGATGAACGCATCGACGTATGGACAGCGCTCAAAGCCGTCACCATAGATGCAGCTTACGCATATTTTGAAGAAAACGAAAAAGGCAGTTTGGAACCGGGTAAACGCGCCGATTTTGTCATCATCGATCAAGACCCTCTTGCTGTGGCAACAGACGCTATAAAAGATTTGCGCGTTTTATCCTGCATCAAAGAAGGCGAAACGGTCTACATTCGAAAAGATGCATAGCTTTTCGATGCAACGTTCTGCTGCGTGGTCTGGTCTGCTCCAGCTAAATATGAACGATGGCGGTTTATAAAAAGTGCCTACAAATAAAAACTCTTGCTCCAATATTTTGGCGGCAAGAGTTTTTTTATTTGTTCAATATTGCAGGTCATAAGCAGGTAAACTCATTTTTTAAAAATTGTCTTAATGTGTTTCCCAAACAATTGTATTGCTTATCTTTCACCCAGTTCATATAGATGGTGCAATGTGCAAAAGGATCCAGCAGCTTTATAAATCGGCTATTGTTGCGCAGCAGAAAGTCATCAGCTTTTTCCAGCCCCACCACATAGGCAGGAATTTGTTCCTGCAGCTGCATGAGTATGTCCAATTCGGCCTCAAAAATAATCTTCGGCTTGAAACCGGCCAAATTAGATAAATAGTTGATGTAAAGCAGATGATTGTTGTTGGATGGCAAAGAGACAAACGGTCTTTCCTTAAACTCAATCATATATCCTTGAGTTATATCACACAGGCAGTTGCCTTCAAATGTCGAAAGCACAAACCGATCGTCCCAAAGCGGCTCAAATTCTATATCTTCATGGATAAGAGGACCAATGGTCAGCGCAAAGTCAATATCCCCTGAAAGTAAGCGAATCACCGATTGTTCATTATTGAACACATGATGCTGCACGTTGATGTTTGGATATGTGACGATGTATTTTGCAATCCATTTGTATATCAGGCTCGTGTTGGAAGATGAAATAGATAGGTTCCGCTTCAATTTCCCATCAACTTCATCCAGTGCGGTTGGAATATCTGTGACGTTCCGTACTATTTTTTGCGCATATTCTAAAAAACACTGGCCATATTCATTTAATTGAAATTCTTTTGTGTTGCGGTCGATGAGCGTATAGCCCACTTCTTTTTCGATTCTTTGAAGCATTTTACTCAGTGCGGGTTGTGTCACGTATAATTCATTGGCGGCCTTAGAAATACTGCCATGTTCTGCGATTTTAATAAAATAATAAAACTGTAACAGCTCCATACATTCACCTCTCCAACTTTACTATAACATTGATGGAATAATTAGATAAGTTCAAAGCCATTTTACAGGCACGTTATCCCATAGATATAATTTATTCAACAAATTAATTCGGATAATTCAGAAAGGAGAGCGGCCTTATGCCTGTTGCAGACACTTTATACATCAACGGAACCATCATTACGATGGATGATCGCTTACCGGAGGTTGAAGCGGTTGCCGTCGCCGGAGACAGAATCATCAAAGTCGGTACAAAAAATGAATTGTTACGATTGATTGATGAAAAAACGGATATTGTCAATTTGAACGGACATACCATGATGCCGGGTTTTTACGATTCTCACAGCCATTTTGCCATGTCGGGAAATATATATGCGCACACCGTTTTATTAAACAGTCCTCCAATGGGATCCGTTACCTCTATTGACGAAGCCTTAAAGGCCCTGTCTGAAAAGGTCTCTGAAAACCGAGACATCCTTATTGGCTTCGGCTTTGACGACACCCTGGTGCAAGAAAAACGCAACCTGACAAAAAAAGATTTGGACAGCGTTTCCACTGAAATACCAATCATCGTATACCACGCGTCCGGACACGTTGCCTACGTAAACAGCATCATGCTTGACAAAGCCAACTACAGCAAAGACACACCCGATCCTGAAGGTGGCCGCATTTGTAAAGACCCGGAAAATGGTGAGCCAACCGGTGTATTAGAAGAAACAGCCTTTATGTCTCTCCCGATAAAAGGTGGTTTGATGAGCACCGGTACAGAAAAAATCTTCGAGGCTATTGCTACAGCCAATGAACATTATGCAAAAGTTGGTGTCACTACAGCCAATGAAGGCGGTGTACACTCGGCCGATGACATCAAAGCTTTTTATGAAGCGGAGAAAACAAAAAAACTCACTTTGCGCATCACTTTATGCCCTTTTTATCCGACTCAAAATGAAGCAGATCAAATAGCCAAACACTATGAAAGTCAATCTAAGCTGGTCCGCGTGCAAGGCACCAAAATATTGCAAGACGGGTCTATTCAAGCCTACACAGCCCATCTGTCGGAACCTTATTACACACCATATCAGGGCAAAAATAACTGGTGCGCTTATTCGACCACCAGTCAGGCCCATTTAAACGAAACCATTTTAGGGTTATACAAAGATGGCCATCAAGTGGTTTGCCATTGTAATGGCGATCAAGCTTTGGATGAATATTTAAACGCCATTGAAGAAGCACAAAAACACTACCCCAGACAAGACGATCGCCCCATAGTCATACATGCGCAAACCGCTCGCTACGATCAGTTGAAGCGCATGAAACAACTAAATGCCACCCCATCTTTTTTCACATTACACACCTATTATTGGGGTGACCGCCATATGGATATCTTTTTAGGACCAAACCGAGGCGCCAACATCAGTGCCACAAAGTGGGCTGAAGAAGCAGGATTGATTTACAGTACCCACTGTGACACGCCGATTACACCTCAAACACCACTCTTAGCCATATGGGCAACAGTTAATCGAATCACTTCTACTGGAAGGCCTATCGGGCAACACCAGGCAGTTGACGTTTGGGAAGCATTAAAGTCTTATACCATAAACGCTGCCTACCAATATTATGATGAACATGACAAAGGCAGCATTGAAAGCGGCAAATTGGCTGATTTTGTTATTCTAAATGACAATCCATTGACCTGCCCTAAAGAAGACATAAAAGATATTAAAGTTCTACAAACCATAGTCGGTAATCACGTCATCTACGATTGTAACGAAGATTGCTGATCGCAATAACACTATGAGTAATAGAGAACACAAGCCAACCATACACAAACAGGTTCTCAATTTTAAAGCCTGTGAACATCTCAATTGACCTCAAAACTATATTATCTGAAGAACCATTGCAAAGGACCAATACAAAGAATTTTGGAATACAGTTGGCATTAGAACAAACAAATTACATTGTCTGAGGAGGAACCGTCATGGGAATGATGATGTCATTTGGTTGGGCAAGCATTATGATATTAATCGGCATG
>JAEZVS010000007.1 GCA_023443145.1 Bacillota bacterium
GGTCAAACACTTTCTAAAGTGTCTAATGATACTGAGCGTGACAACTTTATGGATGCCGAGGCTGCAAAGAAATATGGTATTATTGATGATGTGATTCAACATCATGCTTAATCGACGCTGAAAGGGGTTCATTCTTGAAAAATAAAGATAATCATCAGGACGAGCTCCATTGCTCTTTTTGTGGCAAACCACAAAGTCAGGTGAAACGAATTGTAGCCGGTCCTGACGGTGTGGCTATTTGTGATGAATGTGTGACTGTTTGCAGAGATATTTTGAGAGAAGCGATGGACGATGACTTAGGGCCGGAGTTTTCGCTTGAAAATTCGTTAAAACCGCAACAGATTAAAGAAGTTTTAGACCAATATGTTATCGGCCAAGATAGAGCTAAAAAAGTGCTATCAGTAGCAGTCTACAATCATTACAAGCGCATTAATAATCCTGCGGTAGCCGACGCTGATCAAGACGGGATTGATTTGCAGAAAACCAATATTTGTTTAATTGGCCCCACCGGTAGCGGTAAGACATTACTTGCACAAACGCTGGCAAAAATTCTTAAAGTGCCTTTTGCCATTGCAGATGCCACATCGCTTACTGAAGCCGGTTATGTGGGCGAAGATGTCGAAAATATCCTTCTCAAATTAATACAAGCAGCAGATTTTGATTTAGATCGTGCCAGTCGCGGCATCATTTATATCGATGAAATCGATAAAATAGCGCGTAAAAGCGACAACGCGTCTATCACTCGTGATGTAAGTGGTGAAGGGGTGCAGCAAGCTCTTTTGAAAATTATTGAGGGTACTGTTGCCAACATTCCGCCTCAAGGTGGGCGTAAGCATCCTCATCAAGAATTCATTCCGCTGGATACCACCAATATTTTGTTTATTTTGGGTGGCGCGTTTGACGGTTTGGAAAAGATCATACAACGTCGTGCAGGCAAAAAGAGTATGGGCTTTGTTCAGACGGAAATGGATTCTGAGCACAACCATGAAAAAGATAATGTGTTGGCTGCTGTCGAACCTGAAGACTTACTAAAATTCGGACTTATTCCCGAATTCATTGGTCGCGTTCCAAACTTGGTTTCTTTAGAATCGCTGGATAAAAAAGCGCTGATTCGTGTCTTGACCGAACCTAAGAATGCGCTGATCAAACAGTATCAAAAATTGCTTGCCTTAGACGGAGTAGAGTTGATCTTTACAATTGATGCTTTAGATGCTATTGCTGAAAAAGCGCTAAAGCGCAATACGGGTGCACGAGGTCTTCGTGCAATATTAGAAGAAATCATGATGAATGTGATGTATCAAATTCCCAGTCGTCATGATGTTGTAAAAGTAATTGTTGAAGACGCTGTGGTAAAGGGTCTCAAAGAGCCGACGCTTATATTAAAGCCAGTTGACTAAACGTTTAAGCCTTGCAATGGTCATCGTTGCAAGGCTTTTTTAAAAGATTGAAGGAAGTGTTTTTTTGAACAATCTATCGAACGAATACACCACATTAAGTCATTCGTCGTCAACGCCACGGATTGCCAATGTGTTGCCGTTGCGCCAAGTGGTTTTATTCCCGGGTACTGAAATGACCTTGGATGTGGGTAGACGCACATCGAAAGCGGCTGTTCGTCATGTGGGCTCTGAAGATTATCTGCTGCTTTTAACCCAAAAAGAAGTGGATGTAGAATCTCCTAAGAAAGATGATTTTTATTTAACGGGTACGCTTGCCAAGGTTTTGGAGGTGGTTCCTCAGGCCACTCTCTCAGGCATGCGCATTGTGGTCAAGGTGCTTTCCAGAGCAACACTTTTAGATGAATTAGAAGAAGAACCGTATATTCAAGCCAGTTGGACTCACTTTGAAACTCAGTCTCAGCTCCCGGATGATGACCTTATCTATGTGGCTTATAGTCGAAAGCTTACAGCAGAATTGGTTAAATTCAGCCGGATGACCGGAAGGGTGAACCAGGAACAGCTTAATTATTATGAAAACTTGCCGGATCTTGAAGCGCGGGTTGATTTTTTATCAAGTATCTTGTTAACCGATTTAGAAGAGCGTTATCAAGTGTTGGAAGAATCAATGTTAGAGAAGAGATATGAGAAAATCTTGTCTTTTTTGGTGCGTGAAAATGAATTGATCGGCTTAGAAGCAGACTTAAACAATAAACTCAAAATAGCTCTGGATAAATCGCAGAGAGAGTATTATTTGCGTGAAAAAATGAAGGTCATCAATGAAGAGCTTGGCGAAGCGCAAGATAAAGAGACGGATATTGCAGAGTTTCGCAAACGCATTCAAGATGAGTTGACCGACGAAAAGGTGAAGAAAAAGCTTCATAAAGAGGTAGATCGGCTGGCCCGCTTAAGCACAGCATCTCCGGATTATGGAAATTTGGTTAACTACATCGAGTTCGCTCTTGATCTTCCGTGGGCGAGATTTCGTGAAGAAAACCAAGACATTCAGCATGCCGAAAAAATATTGAATGAAGATCATTATGGCTTAAAAAAGATAAAAGATCGTATTTTAGAATTTTTAGCGGTGCGGGCTCTAAATCCAGAACATCAAGGTTCTATAATTTGTTTGGTTGGCCCGCCCGGCGTAGGAAAAACGTCATTGGCAAAATCGATTGCGCGCGCCACTAATCGGGATTATGTGCGCCTTTCGTTGGGCGGCATTCAAGATGAAGCTGAAATCCGTGGGCATCGTCGCACTTACGTGGGTGCACTCCCTGGTCGATTATTGGCAGGATTATCTGACTGCGGTACAGCCAATCCGGTTTTTTTGCTTGACGAAGTCGACAAACTTAATCGAGATTTTCGAGGCGATCCGGCATCTGCTTTGTTGGAAGTGCTTGATCCTGCCCAAAATAATACTTTTCGCGATCACTATCTGGACTTGCCTTTTGATTTATCGAGAGTCTTTTTTATAACCACGGCCAACAGCATGCACACCATACCCGGTCCGTTAAAAGATCGCATGGAAATTATTGAGTTATCAAGTTACACTGAACCGGAAAAACTTGAGATTGCAAAGCGCTATATTGTGCCGCGGCAGATTAAAGAGCAAGGATTGAGCGGGTATAAAATTTCTGTTTCGGAGGGTGCACTTTCCCGGATTATTTCTGAATATACTGCAGAAGCCGGTGTCAGAGAGTTAGAACGGAAGGTTGGAAAAATCATGCGACGCGCTGCACGTTGTGTGCTGGAAAGTAAGGAAACGGATACGATCCGTGTTACGAAGCGCAATTTGGAAGAATTTTTAGACAAGCCGCGCAAACATCAGTTGACGGCATTGAAGGAAGATGCTGTGGGTGTGGCAGTCGGATTGGCTTGGACACCGGTTGGCGGAGAAATATTGCATATTGAAACCCAAGTCATGCCGGGCAAAGGGAAGCTTCAATTGACTGGTCATCTGGGCGACATTATGAAAGAAAGTGCCCAATTGGCTATTTCAGTTGTACGTAGTCATAGCGATGTATTCAATATTGCTGATGATTTCTTTGAAACCCATGATATTCATCTACATGTGCCCCAGGGCGCGGTGCCTAAAGATGGGCCATCTGCCGGTGCCGCATTGGCCACATCCATACTGTCGGCTGTCGCGGGAAGAAAAATCAAAAGCAATGTGGCCATGACCGGTGAAATTACTTTGCGCGGTCGGATTCTGGAAGTTGGAGGTATCCGGGATAAGGTAATCGCCGCCCATCGAGCGGGATGTTGCACAGTGTTGCTGCCTGTTGAAAATAAGCAGGATTTGGAGGAAATTCCGGCAGTGATTAAAGAAGAGCTGAACATCAGCTTTGTGTCTCATGTTGAAGAGGTTTGGGCGCAGGTTTTGGTGGAGATGGATACATGATTATTAAAGATGCTTCTTTTTTAATTGGGGCTGTCTCGCCAGCCCAATATCCTGATGATCAATGGCCCGAGATTGCGCTTTGTGGTCGGTCAAACGTAGGCAAGTCTTCTCTGATCAATGCGGTTATTAAACGAAAGAATTTGGCACGCACCAGCAGTCAACCCGGAAAAACACAACAGCTCAATTACTATCGAATTTTATCTGAGCCAGCATCTTTTTATTTGGTGGACTTGCCCGGCTATGGCTTTGCTAAAGTAAGTAAGCATGAGAGAGCAAAATGGGGAAAGTTTATACAAACCTATCTTCTAGAGAGAGAATATTTGTCCTTGGTGCTTCAAGTGGTGGACATACGCCATGCGCCGTCGGCAGATGATATTCATATGTATGAATGGCTTCGCTATTATAACAAACCGGTGCAAGTGATTTGCACCAAATGTGACAAAATTTCTAAAGGAAAATTTCAAGCCCATGTCCATCTCATTCAGAAAAAGCTGGGAATGGATGATAAGCCCTTGATTTTTTCTGCGGAAACAAAGTACGGCTTAGAGCAAGTT
>JAEZVS010000167.1 GCA_023443145.1 Bacillota bacterium
GCGCCTTTGGTACCCGCCCCATCGATATTCATTTAAAAGGGCTGGAGCTTTTAGGTGCAATCATTCATATCGGCTCTGATGAAATTGTGGCGGATAGCAAAGGTCCGTTACAAGGGGCGGACATTTATCTGCGTGTGCCCTCTGTGGGAGCTACTGAAAATTTGATGATGGCTGCAAGTTTGGCGGAAGGCACCACGCTTATCGAAAATGCTGCAGAAGAGCCTGAAATTGTGGATTTGGCCAACATGCTCAATGAAATGGGGGCGGATGTGCGCGGCGCCGGAACCAAAATGATTCGCATCAACGGTGTGCCCCGTCTCCATGGTAATACGCATACCATTATTCCCGATCGCATTGAGGCAGGCAGTTATCTGTTGGCGGGTGCCATTACGGGCAGCCACATTCGTGTCACCAATTGTATTGCCGATCATTTGGGTCCTGTTATTGAAAAAATCCGTGAAAGCGGCGCCAAAATTGTTGTTGATGAAGATGCCATGACGGTGGACGTGTATGGACAAAATGATATATTACCTGTGGATATTGCCACCATGCCCTATCCGGGTTTTCCCACCGATATGCAATCTCAATTTATGGCGTACATGAGCCTGGCTAAGGGTTCGTCGCTTTTTACCGAAAATATTTTCGAAAACCGTTTCATGCATGTGGATGAGCTCCGCAAATTGGGCGCCAACATTCATGTAGATGGACGCAGTGCTTTTGTAAACGGTGTACCGCGCCTTTATGGTGCGGAGGTGAACGCCACCGATTTGCGCGCCGGTGCAGCTTTGCTTAT
This sequence comes from Bacillota bacterium, assembly GCA_023443145.1. Lineage (GTDB taxonomy): Bacteria > Bacillota > Peptococcia > Peptococcales > Peptococcaceae > Peptococcus. The sequence goes on from JAEZVS010000167.1 coordinate 794, forward strand.
TGCGGCGCTGGCAGCGGAAGGAGAAAGCCGCATCGGTGAACTTTTCCATATCGATCGAGGTTACGAAGATCTGATTGGTAAGTTTAAGCAGTTGGGCGCGCACATTGAACGTTTGCGCGCGGATGATTGATTTTTTTTATTTGTGTTTAACGTCTTAAATGACGGGTATAAACAAAGTGTAGCACTTTTGGATCAGAAGCAATTTATTTCACATTTATTTTGGAGAGGAGTTTTTATCAATGGATAAATACGTTTGCGATCTTTGTGGTTATGTGTATGACCCTGCTGAAGGCGATAGCGATGGCGGCATCAAACCGGGTACTGCCTTTGCTGATCTTCCTGAAGATTGGGTTTGCCCTATGTGTGGTGCTGACAAGAGTCAGTTCAGCGTAGAAGAATAATCGAATTTTATGGGCCTTCGGGCCCATTTTTTTATGGTAATCGACTTGACAAATCGCAATGGCTTTTGATATGATTTTATCCGACTTAGTTTGGAGGGGTGGCCGAGTGGTCGAAGGCGGCGGTCTTGAAAACCGTTGAACTTTACGGTTCCGTGGGTTCGAATCCCACCCCCTCCGTCGGTTTATTTGTTTGAAATTACACCTTGCGTAAAGTCCCTGATCATGGTAGAATACGCTCATTGACAAAGGATAAGGAAGAGGTTGGGGAATCTGCCATATCCTGAAAAAAAGACTGGACAACAATGAACGCATGTGGTATGATAAATCTTGCGTTTATATTGGAGAGATGACCGAGAGGCCGAAGGTGCTCCCCTGCTAAGGGAGTATACGGGGAACCGTATCGAGGGTTCGAATCCCTCTCTCTCCGTTGCGCCGCTAGCTCAGCTGGATAGAGTGTCTGGCTACGGACCAGAAGGTCGGGGGTTCGAATCCCTCGCGGCGCGTGTGGCATCACAGGATATCTGTGATGCCTATTTTTTTTGGTAAAAATGGCATAAGTATTTCGTGAAAAATATGTTGCCGTCGATAAAGTCGTCAGATGCTTTGGATGTGTCTGATGTCATTTGCTTAAAAGCGCAATAGGGAGTGAAAACAATGTGTGCCTATTATGTGGCCGATGATGCCCGCCTGGTGGGTGATGTGCGTCTCGGCGAAGAAGCCAGCGTGTGGTATCATAGCGTGCTCAGGGGCGATCAGGCTGAAATTGTTGTGGGCAATGGCTCCAATATTCAAGACAACACGGTTGTGCATGTGTCGCCGGGTTTGCCTGTGACCATCGGCGAACACGTCAGTGTGGGGCATGGTGTTATTTTACACGGCTGTACCATTAAAGATCGGGTGTTGGTCGGGATGGGATCCATCATTTTAAACGGAGCTGTTATTGGTGAAGATTCGTTAGTAGGGGCGGGTACGTTGGTGTTGGAAAACCAAATCATTCCACCGCGATCTTTGGTGGTGGGTTCTCCGGCGCGGGTCATTCGGCAAATTTCCGAAACCAATCATCAAGATATTCTCTACGCGGCCGAGGAGTATATCCTTCTCAGTAAAGAACAACTGGCTGCTTGCGAAAGGGATAAGGATTCTGTTTAAAACAAAAAACAATTCAACAATTTTTTAAAAAAAACTACCGCTTGTCCGGGATGATGGTATAATGAATGTAAGGACATCTTGGTTCACACGAAGGAGGAAAGTCGATGACTTACGAAGAACTGTACCAGCAAAAATTAACCACCCCTGAAGAAGCAGTAAAATTGGTCAAAGATGGCGATTGGGTAGAATATGGTTCGTTCGGCGGACCGACTGTGGTGTTGGACCGCGCCTTGGCCGCTCGCAAGGATGAACTTTCAGATATTAAAATTCGGGCGTCCTTTGATCCGTTGATGCCGGCTGTAGTGGATGTGGATCCGGAGGGCGAGGTATTCACCTATTCCAGTTTTCAATTCAGTCCTCGCGAACGGAAACTGATGGATGAAGGGAAAGCGTATTACATTCCTATGCTTTTCCATGAACAGCCTGCGTTTTATGATAAGGAACTACATAGCGATGTGGTGATGTTGCGGGTATCCACCATGGATAAAGCAGGTAATTTTTATATTGGCCCGCAAATTGCTCAAAATCGAGCGATGCTTAACAATACGCGCCATATTATTTTGGAAGTCACCCCCCATTTACCTAAGGTGTACGGTGGATATGGGGAAACGGTGCATATATCAGAAGTGACGGCTTTGGTGGAAAGCAACGAAAAAATGGTGGAAGTGCCGCCGTCTCCACCTTCAGCAGAAGACGAAATTATTGCCGGATATGTGATGAATGAGCTTGTTGACGGCAGCTGCATTCAATTAGGCATTGGTGGTATGCCCAACGCCATCGGAAAGATGATTTCCGAATCGGATTTGAAAGATTTGGGTATCCACACCGAAATGTTTACCGATTCCATGGTGGATATGGTGTTGTCGGGACGTGTGAACGGCCGTCGCAAGAATCTGAATCCCGGAAAACATGTCTTTACTTTCTCGATGGGCATGCAGCGTTGCTATGATTTCATCAACGAAAATTCATCTTGCGCCATCTATCCTGTAGATTATGTGAACGATCCGGCCATCATAGGCTCTATTGATAACTTCATGGCGATCAACAATTGCTTGGAAATTGATTTATACGGTCAAGTATCGGCAGAAAGTGCCGGCGTTCGACAAATTTCCGGAACCGGCGGCCAAGTTGATTTTATGTTGGGTAGTTATCGATCCAAAGGCGGTAAGGGTTTCATTTGTCTGAAATCAACCGCGAAGAAAAAAGACGGTACCGTCACCAGCCGCATTCGCCCCACGTTTGATCCGTATACGGTTGTGACCACGCCACGGTCGGTGGTCAACTATGTGGTGACCGAATATGGGATTGTGTGTTTAAAGGGACGCACGACCTGGGAGAGAGCGGAAGCTTTGATTTCCATTGCCCATCCGGATTTCCGGGAAGAACTGATAAAAGAAGCGCAAACCATGCGGATTTGGCGGCGCAGCAACAAAAGATAACCTTGCTTTTTGAGAGGGCTTCTTGTTAGCGATTTGTTTTTCAATATATGGGATCAATAAGGTTTTTCATCTGTTAAAAGGAGGATTTCCATGAGCTATCAAAACGAGTATCAAAAGAAACTGACCACACCGGCAGAAGCGGTAAAAGTAGTCAAGAGCGGCGACTGGGTCGACTATGGTGTATTTGCCGGTCAGGCGGTGGCCCTTGATGCTGCTTTGGCTGCACGGAAAGATGAATTGGAAGATGTAAAGATTCACACTGCCTGCAGCACCCATTTGCCCGCAGTGGTGGAAGCCGACCCTGAAGGCGCTCATTTTACCTTCAACAGCTTCCATTTTAGTGGTGTGGAACGAAAATTGGCTCAGAAAGAGCAAGCCTATTTTGCACCTATGCTTTTCCATGAATATCCCGCGTTTTACAACAACGGCTTACCAAGTGATGTGTTTATGGTGCCTGTGGCGCCTATGGATGAAGCCGGCTATTTTAACGTTGGCCCTAATGCGGCGCAGCTATATGCGGTGCTTAAGCGGACAAAAAAAGTGATTGTGGAAGTCAACAAACACATGCCCATTTGCTACGGCGGTTATGGCGAAAACATTCATATATCCGATGTGGATATGATTGTTGAACACGATTGTCCCATTGATGAAGTGCCGCCGGCTGCCTCAACAGAGATTGACCGCCAAGTGGCCGAATATGTGATGAAAGAGCTCTCGGACGGCTGCTGCATTCAGCTGGGTATCGGCGGCATGCCTAATGCCATCGGTAAAATGATTTCCGAATCGGATTTGAAAGATCTGGGCATTCACACCGAAATGTTTACCGACTCCATGGTGGATATGGTTCTTTCCGGTCGCGTCACCGGTAAACGCAAAAATGTGAACCCCGGCAAGCATACCTATACATTTTCTATGGGTACTAAGCGTTGCTATGATTTTCTCGATAAAAACACCAGCTGCGCCATGTTCCCGGTCGATTATATCAATGATCCTTTCGTTGTAGGCTCCATTGATAATTTCATTGCCATCAACAACTGTCTGGAAATGGATCTCTATGGCCAGATTGCTTCGGAAAGTTCCGGTATTAAGCAAATTTCCGGAACCGGCGGCCAACTTGACTTTATGTTGGGTGCGTTCCGTTCTAAAGGTGGGAAGGCCATTATGGCTTTGTCCTCTACTGTAAAATCTAAAGATGGCACCGTGAAGAGCCGCATTCGTCCGCATTTCGATCCCTATACGGTCATTACCACGCCGCGCAGCATGGTTCATTATGTGGCTACTGAATACGGCATTGTGAACCTTAAGGGGCGCACCACTTGGGAACGGGCCGAAGCGCTTATTTCTATCGCGCACCCTGATTTCCGTGATGAACTCATTAAAAATGCGCAGGAGATGCGCATCTGGCGTCGCAGCAACAAGCGCTAGGGGTGGACGCATCGGTTTTTACGACAATAAAAAAGAGCGCCGCAGGTTTTTGGTGAACACCAATAAGGAAGTATCAAAATCATACTAACTTAACGGCTGACAAACAGGATTGCTAAAATGAACCAGCGTGTTATTTCGCAATGAAATGGCACGCCGGTTCATTTTCTTTTTAGGCTGTTCAAAGAATTTATTTTAAAACACAAACACTCGAAATTTGGCGGATTTATGACTCGAGTATAAAGGTGTAAAATAATAGTGACTATAATTTTGATTCTCTGCAAAAGGAGATGGTAATATTGCTAAGAATTGACAAAGCTATTTTGGACACAAGTGGCGTGATTTGTGACAACATTGCACGTTTTGGCGCAACCGAGCGGGGTCTTTTGAGCCAAAACATATTGGGGCATATTCGCAATTTTGTAGAATATGTAGCAATCAAGGCATTTTCTAATGGTGCTGATGTTAATCCTAATGATTATAATCTCAATGTTGCCGCTCTAAAAGATATGCAACGTCATGGAAATTTGCGTTTTTTATATAGATTTCATGAGCTACTCCAGAAGTCTGTGTCGCACTACACTGTAGACAAAGATGGCTCCGAGCGGCTTATGCTCAAATATTATGAACACCTACTTAAAACAAAACTCTATCTTAAACAGGCATACAATCTTGACGTGCTAGAGAATATAGAAGATTTACCTTTGGACACTGATACCGAACTATCCGATTATTACATGAAAATTGCAGAAAGAATTGAGACGCCAAGCAGATTTAGTTATCCTGTAACATACAATGATCGCTATTATGTTCAGAAAATTAAACCTTTCTTTATAAATCAAAGAATATATTATGAGGTTACATTTACTGCAGCAACGGCTAATACTAGCAAGTTTGATCGAGTAATTGCTTTTACTAGTCACGAAATCATGGACAACTACGCTATAAAGTTTTCAATTCATAATGATACAATTCATATTTTGGACAAGGATATGTCTATCCTAATAATAGATGGGTATGAAGTATCTATTCGGCCGTGTGAATGGGATAACCTTTCTGAAATCTTTGGGCCACGCGTGGAACATAGTACCAACTCTATTGAATATAGAGAACTGATGAGATTTCTCTCAACTGTCAAAATGCCTTTGACTGAGCTTGTAAGTAGCGACCAAGATTATTATAATTTTATAAAAAGTCATATTACTTCACAAGCTAAGTCAATCAAAATATATGAACTTCTAGATCAGTGTCGGGAAGTAATTGTGAATGGCAAAGCTGGCTCAAATGTATTGCGTTATTTGTTATATAAAATGAATAATCGCGTTATCAAATGGCAATACTGGAATAAGCAATGCGAAGGCTTATCAAATCTTTATCTAAACTATGGCTGTATGCCGTTTGATCGTATGCCTTATTGCACTTCTCTTCGTCAGCATAATCCGAGAATATATGATCTATTTAACGCAATTCCCGTTTCTGGTCATGAGCATGAACTATTTGCTCGATATATTAAGAATAACACAGAGATAGAAGGAAAACTATTCACGCCTAAAGCCGAGATTGAAGGTTTTGAGAACATTGATGATTTGATTAGGCAATATAATGCTGCTCTTTACTATAAGCATACTGGACGTAGACTAGAAGAATACAAAGGCCATATTTATATTAAAGAATATGCTGAGGATAGTGCTGAAATAATAAAAAAACTGCAACAACTCTCGTCTTCTGGTGTTACTCAATATACGGCATCTGTTGACTCATGGCTCTCTCGAGAGTCATACAGTATTGATGACGATAGCAAAAAACATGTACTTCGCCAAATGTTTGAAAAATCACATGTTGCATTAATATATGGTTCTGCTGGGACAGGAAAATCCACCCTAATTAACCATATAGCTAATTTTTGGGGAGAAAAGGATAAACTCTTTTTGGCAAACACTCATCCCGCTGTAGATAATATGCGGAGAAAAGTAACTGCGGGTAACAGCGAATATAATACCATTGCCAAGTTTTTGTCAAAGAGAAATCTCAATACCGAGTTTGATATACTATTTATCGATGAGTGTAGCACCGTAAGCAACAGCGACATGAGACAGGTACTTAAAAAGGCCAGCTTCAAGCTCCTAGTCTTAGTAGGTGATGTGTATCAGATAGAATCAATTTACTTTGGAAATTGGTTTAGCATTGCACGAAAGTTTGTACCTACAACTTCTGTGTTTGAATTAACGTATCCCTACAGAACCACTAATCAAGATTTGCTAACTGTGTGGGATTGCGTACGTAAACTTGATGATGCGATTTTAGAACCATTAGTGAAAAACGGCTACGTCGCAAGACTTGATGAATCCATTTTTGAACATAGCAATGATGATGAAATTATTCTCTGTTTAAATTACGATGGACTCTATGGAATTAATAATATTAACCGTTTTTTGCAGAATAGCAATCCCAACGAAGGAATTGTATGGGGAATCAACACATATAAGATTGGTGATCCAGTCCTGTTTAATGAATCAAATATTTTTTCCCCATTGATTCATAACAACACAAAAGGTAGAATTGCCGGGATTCACCCAGACGAACAACAAATCTGGTTTGATATTGAGCTTGAGGAATCAATAAACGAGATAGATGCGTGGGACTACGACTTTGAACTCATTGGAGAGTCTGAATCTGGAAATTCCATTATCTCATTCAGCGTTAATAAGTTTCGAAGTACTGACGAAGACGATGACAATAATAACTCTACAGTTGTACCATTTCAAGTAGCGTATGCTGTATCTATTCACAAAGCTCAAGGTTTAGAGCACGACTCTGTAAAAATCGTTATCACAAATGAAGTAGAAGAACGCATCACCCATAACATTTTTTATACGGCAATCACCCGTGCAAAAAATAAATTGAAAATATATTGGAGCCCAGAAACAGAGAAATCTGTCCTTGAGCATCTTGAAGTTAAAAACTCGAATAAAGATGCTCATTTGTTAGCACAACTATTTTCAATCGCAATGACTAATTAAAAATTTAGTTCTCAGTAAGCGCAGCAAGTTTCTACGCATTTCAAACTGTATTTACAGGTAGAAGAGTGATATGATGCTTTCAGCAATCCAAATAAGCCGAAAAACCTAGTAGTATCGGGCTATTTTACCTGCTAAATGCGTAGACACAAACACCATAATAGCAGCGGGCGCAAGCGGATTTCTGCTTGCGTCCGCTTGGTTACCACACAGCAAAGACGGAGGAAGCCGTCAAGGGCGCGGAGCGTTCATCTTGACCCTTGACGACTTCCTTTGGCTTTGCTATTTCTTTACCACGATGGCTTCCACCAATTTTGCCTGTAAGCGGTGCTTCATGTACTCATCAATACCGATGTGCGGCACCCCATCTTTGTCATAGAGCGTTCGCGTACAAATCTTGTTGATGTATCGGTCGTAGTACCGCAATACGCGCTCCAATGCTAACGGATCATCGGCGCGGGCCGCTTCGATCACCTCCATTGGCAAAAGCACTCTGCCGTTAAAAGTTGGTTGCGTCATGTTAGTGCCTCACTCCTTTGGATTGCAAATCTTTTCGCAGTTCATTCAGTGTCTTTGTCCTGTGCCGCTGGACGGCACTGCGGGACATTCCTGCAATACCACCAATCTCACCATCTGTCAGCTCCAACGCACAATCCAGGATCAAAATACTTTTCTCCCGTTCCGGCAGACTGGCAAAGGCGTCGGCCACCAGCTCGTCCCGGATATGCAGGTTGCAGCCAAAGGCCGTAAACACAACGTGTCGCTTGGGTATTCGTCCACCGTGCAGAGCTTGTTCATTTCATACTGTGACAAGGCACTGAACTCAATTTCCCGTTTTCGCTGGCGGCACAAATCTCGTAGATAAGTTTTGGCTTCGTTGCGGAGGACGGTTTTGCAGAAAGCGTCAAACCGGCAGCATTCTCCATAACTATCAGAGATATACTTCATCTTCTCACCTCCAATCCGCGGGAGAGTGAGAAGTTAGAGTTGGTGCCACCACCCCTTGTGTCTATGTTGATACGGCGATTTCGGCCCGCACCGAAAGACCGCAATAACAAATCAGCAAAAGTAAATATAATACGGCGGTAACTTACATTGTATAGTACATATTTTAACCCAAACCGTCCCCACGCTGAGAACAGGCTTTTTTTGAGAAGCTATGGGCTTGAAAAATAGACTGTATCAACATGGCGGTTTCCTCCGTAAGCCGCCGATCCTGCGCCGGGCAAAGAGAAGCGGCGGCCTTGATTTCTCAAAACCGCCGCTGGGATTTGTGAAATGAGCGCACGAAATAAACCTGCCCCGCAACGGTTTTTTTCTTTCTCCGTCGGGCGGGGCAGGATTGTTTATGCTTTTTAGTTATCCATCTTTGCCATTGCGTTATGGTATTCTTTCTCGACGGAGGCAAGATATTGTTCTCGAAACACTGTTATAGCAGTTTCATTTGAGGTCACAAAATACCCCCATCGTGTTTTTCAATCACGCCATGCTGTTGCAGTTCCCGGATGGCTTTTATGACAGTTTCCGGGCTACTCCCGGCTTCTTTTGCAATCGCTATATAAGAGGGCAGCTTGGCCCCCAACGCATACTTACCATGCAGAATACGAAAGAATATCTCATTGGCAAGACGCTGATACACTTTTTCCCGCACATCAATGTCCCAGCCCATGCGATACCTCCTTATCCAAACGCCTTTTTTATCTCGTTCAGTTCATGCTGGTTCTCCACCCAGCTTTCTACATAGCCGCAGTCACAACAAACATACCGGGCAACAGGCACCCGTTCCACAGTAACCACTTTGGTGATCACAATGCTATGGGCTAAATATCGGTGGGTATTGTCCGGCATACGCACGATATTCCTTGAATGACATTTTGGGCAGCATGCCGTATTCTTCATCTTCATTTCCTCCTTGTTGTGTAGAGTAAAATGCCGCACTCCATCAGCAATACGGCAGACCATATCCCAAGAACCGGCGGGTAGGTGCCGACAAAGGCCGCCATCAGAAGCATTGCCAGCGGGACAAGATATTTGCGGGGGTGGTGCCACAAATCGCTTTCTGTTTTCCAACCACGGATCGGATGCTTCCATTCCAAAATCACCGACAGAATGGCGCTTTGTAAGGCAAACAGAAGAACCGCCCCCACATGGGCCAGTCCGATCCCCCCATGAATGATCTGCCAACTGCCCAGATAGATGCCGGAAACAATTCCATTGACAATAAAGATAAACAGACAATATCTCCTGCAAAACCGGTCTACCTGTCCGGGAAGAACACGGATGGCTTGCTCCAAATCCGGGTCACAAGACAATAGCGTACAGATCGGCGTGTTCAGGCAAAGGATCGCAAGGCCGATGGAAAATAGATTCAGACCTTGAAACTCACCGAACAGCAGCGGCAGGAAGCAGGCAATCCCGCACAGGCCCACGGTATTGATAAGATAACTCTTATTCGCCAGCAGATACCGCGTAAGGTAAACAAACACGCTTCCGCTATGGCCTGTATGCTGGATGGCTCTTTTTGAAGCGGCAGCACTATAAAAGTCATAGGCATCTGCAAAAGCCAAATACAGTACCGCAGCCAAAATGCTCACTGTTGCAGCGATCAGAATCGCCGCGTCTTTCCGCATCAGCAATATGACTGCCAGAATACCGGCGACCCAAAGAATCGGCAGCACAATAAGACCTTTGCGGCACATCTGATACCCCGCCGCAGTTACCGCACAGGCCATACAACCACAGAACACCGCAATGGCAATTTCCCACGGATACCATGAAGCAACAGCGAAGAACAGCGCCCAAATGGGCAGCGTCTTGGTAATCAAGGTATGCGCCCCCAGCACCATTACATAGGAAAAGACAAAACTGCGGTTATCAAAGGGAAGCATAAACATTCCCTGCATAGCCTCTATATGCCGCTTCCCGGTCAACATCTGCCACATGACACCGCCAGTAAAAAAGGTGGAAGTCAGGTAGAGAATAAACTGTGCAATCTCCATTTGAAATTCAGCGGCATCAATTGCAATGAACAGGATCACAGCAGCCAGCAGGCTTTTTCCTGCGCTTTGGTATTTTGCGCCAAAGAACTGTTTGGAAAGTGCTTTAGTGGTGTTCATCATCTGCCAGCACCTCCCGGATGTTTCCGGCAGCGATCTCCGCGCCGGTGAATGTCCGGCTGATCCTGCCTTGCTCCAAAACCAGCACACGGTCAGAGGTCAGGCAGATGCTTTCTAAGATATGGGACGAAAACAGAAGTGTCCCATACTGCTTATATCCAGCCATGAGCTGATACAAAAATTCTGTGCTTTGAAAGTCCAGCCCGTTCACAGGTTCATCCAGAAGCAGCAGCTTGGGCCGCAGGGCAAATGCTGTAATCAGGTAGGCTTTTTTCAGGTTGCCGGTTGACAGCTCTTTTAGAAGAACATTTGCATAGTCCTCAAAATGAAATCCTCTTATGAGGTCAGACACATCCGGCAGCGGGACGCCATAGGACGCCGCCACATACGCCAGATATTCCCGGAATGTGAAATACTGAAATGACCGATCTTCCGCAAAGAAAATGTATCGGTTCCGCTTGAAATCTTTGGCCCGGAACGAAAATGAATGACCGTCCCATGCCGCGCTGTCCAGACGGTAGCCCGGCAGCAAACCAGCCACGGTTTTGATAAAGGTGGTTTTCCCGGCACCGTTCAGCCCGATCAGCCCGACAACTTCATGTTTCCCCAAATCCAGTGAAAGGCCAGAGAGTACGGGATGACCGGCGGTGTACCAAACGCTTAAATTGTTCAGGGAAAGAAGTGCCTTGCTGTCCATTCTGCATTACCTCCGATTGTCTTTGTCTTTCATCCAGAGAGAATAGGCGGAGAACAGGAACGCACCGCCGAGAACAAGATAAAGAATGGCAAAAGGAATGTTCATGGTGACAAAGCTAAAAATCATGCAGGCGACAAAAACGATACCGAGAATCAGGCGAAAATAAAAGTGACGCATATCAATACCTCCTAAGTTTGCGAGTAGCCTATTTTTCTTCTTGTTGCAATATAAGCATACGTCAAAATGGAGCTGTCTGCGGAAATGTCCGCGAATGGTAGGGTTTTGACCGCGAAAAAACAGCAGGCAGCCATAAGGCCGCCTGCCATTTGTCGAAATAAGGATTATTCTGTTTTGACCGGCTGGAAAAACAAGGTGACAACAGACTGAAAGACACCGTTTTTGTAATCGGTGGTGATGGTGCCATAGTAGCGATCCGCTGCTGTCTGAACGCTTTTCAGCCCCCAGCCGTGAGAGGCTTTGTCTGCTTTTGAAGTCGTCAGTTTTCCGCCATTTTCTGCGGGAGCATTGCCATATCCATTTTCCACTTTGATAATGAGCATAGCATTGATCCGCCGGATCGTCAGGTTAAGGAAACGCAGCTCGTCCGGGGCCGTTTCAACTGCCTCCAAAGCATTGTCCAACAGGTTCCCCAGAATGGTTGTCAAATCTACGCTGCGAATATTGGTGTTGTGCGGATATTCAATATTGACCTTTGTTTTGATATGCTCCTGCTCGGCCAATGACATTTTACTGCTGATAAGGTAATCAAGGGCCTTGTCGCCCGTCCAGACCGTTTGAGAAATCTCCCGGACAGGGGTTCGCAAATCCTCACAGTAGCGTACCGCCTCCTGAATATCGCCTTGGTTCAGGCATTGATAAATGGCCTCGATATGATTGTGTAGGTTGTGGTATAGTTTTGCATTGCCCTCATAGGTACGGCTTAGCGCCTGATAATCCCGTTCCAATATTTCAGCCTGATCCTGCTTTAACTGTGCGATTTCCAGTTCCATTTCCCGCTGTCGGCTCAAGCGATAGAACAGAATGGAAAATAGCAGCACCATCGAAAGAATAACCCATGTACCGGCCTGCTCGTCACTCAATGGCAATATGGTCTGCTGGGAAAGTGTGACTGCGCCAAACAGCCCCAGCATTGCCGCAGCAGAGGTTAGCCGCATGGGTGTGGTCGATTCTTTCGGTTGCTTTGCCAGAAATACGGCCACCCCTAACATTACCAATCGAACCAGCCAAATACCGGCTAAATACTCCGGAGCCTTTGGGTCTATAAAGTTCTCTGATCGGAACAGGATGCCCAAACCGGCTTGAAGCAGGAAGTCCCATAGTCCTACGCCGATCTCGTAGAAAAAAGCAAGAAACAGGAAAAGGTTCACTTTTTTCCGCTGATAATACCCTGCAACCGCAATGATAACCAATACGTCAACGGCCATTACGCCGATGGTAGGTAACGACGCTGCTTGCAGAATGGTAGCAAGGCATCCACCAGCGCCGGTCAGCAATAATGCTTTCCGTTCCAGATGGAAGTCCGTCAGCTTTGCGACGAGATAAAGTCCTAAAAACAGGCGCAGTTCATTGGAGCAAAGATAAGAAATTACTTGTACCCAATCCATCATATATGCGCCCCCCAAAACTGATTGATTTGCCGCTTGACTTCCTGCAAATGAGAACGGCTGATTGGAAGCTGATCGCCGTTTTTCAGTATGGCAATACTATCGCTGATCTTCATAATCTGGATGATATTAACGATATACCCTCGTTCAGTAAAGATAAATTCTGGCGCATTCAGTTCATCAAACACCTGCTGCAAGCTCTTTCGGACTTTTGAAGTTCCGGTGCTGGACACGATGCTGGAATTTTTCCGTCCCGTTGGATATAGAAAATATCCTTGTAGGGTATCTTCTCCATACGGTTTGCGGTCTGGATCGTGTATTCCTGTCCAGCCTCCAGCTCAATCAGCTTTGCAGCATCAATTACAGCGGCAGTCAGCTTCGTTTCCAGATTGTTTTTCGGCACATAGCGGAAAATGGAAAGTTCAAAAGCGTCGATGGCATATTCTGTATGTGAGGTCACAAAGATTATCTTGACATTGGGCAGAAAACTTTTGATCTGCTGTGGAAGCTCCATACCGCTAATTCCGGGCATCTCAATGTCCAGCAAAATCAGATCATAGAAAAATCCATCATCGGTTATGTCGCAAAGCAGATTGCGGCTTTGCGTGTAGGGCGTTATTTCATAGCCGACACCCTGCGCCTGTAAGCAGGCTTTTACGATATTTTCATGTAGGGCAACGGCCTTTTCTTCGTCGTCACATATTGCAATTCTTATCAATTCCGTCACCTCCATTGAATTTATTATAAATCTCATCTTTGAATCGCGCAATGAATCCATTTTCAAATTCAATTCAAAGAACAATATACAAGATACAAGAAATCTTTTTCTAAAAAGCTGCTTTTAGCGGGCAGTTTCCTCCCTTTCCAGCGTAATATTAGCGAAGCAAAAAACAAGGGTTTGGGAAGTTCCCAACAAGCAAAAATCTCCGCTCCGGCAGTAAGCCGGAAACAGAGATTTTGCGGAAGTGTGGCCACGCTTCCTATGCTTGCTCTGTTGTGGCTTCCCCGGAAAGGACGGGAACGGAATGGAACAGAAACGAAGCCAGAAAGAGAGCGATTATTTGCTGAAACGGGGAAATCCGCTGCAAGAAGCCGTCTGTTATAAGCTCGGCGGGACGGTCTATGAAGTACATACTTCCTGCGGTGGGACGGTGCCACTTTATGACAAAATGGTGCGGCTTATTCGTTCGGAAGCTATTGCCACATCTGCTGACAAAGAAGATAAACCGCAGTATAATAAGGACAACAACCTGTTTGTCGGGCGTTCATTACAGGAGGAATGAACCATGACAGCAAACACCAATTATCCCGACAACATTACCGCTTTATACGCCCGCCTGTCCCAAGAGGATGCGCTGGACGGCGAGAGTAACAGCATAGCCAATCAAAAGAAAATCCTTTTGAAGTACGCAACCGACAACGGTTTTCCTAATCCAAAGTTCTTCATTGACGATGGTGTGTCCGGGGTAACATTTGACCGTCCGGGCTGGAATGAAATGATCCGGCTGGCCGAGGCGGGAAAGGTCAGAACCGTCATTGTCAAGGATATGTCCCGCATGGGCCGGGACTATCTGAAAGTGAGCTACTATACCGAGAGCTTCTTTGCTGAACGCGATATTCGGTATATCGCCATCAATGACGGCGTGGACAGCGACAAGGGGGACAACGATTTCACCCCTTTTCGTAATCTGTTTAACGACTTCTACGCCCGCGATACCAGCAAGAAAATCCGGGCCGTTATGCGGGCCAAAGGAAATGCTGGAGAACACCTCTGCACCAATCCGCCCTACGGGTACATGAAAGACCCGGCAAATAAAAAGAAATGGATTGTGGACGAGGAAGCCGCTGAAATCGTCAAGCGGATTTTCGATCTGTGCATTGCAGGGAAAGGCCCCATGCAGATTGCCAAGCTGCTGACCTCTGAACACGTCCTGACGGTCAAGGCTCACTACGCCCAGCGGGACGGAAAGCCGCTGCCGGAGAAGCCGTACCAATGGAGTCCAAAGTCTGTCGCGGGGATATTGGAGCGGCCAGAGTACACCGGCTGTATGGTCAATTTCAAGACCTATTCCAAATCCCACAAGCTGAAAAAGCGGCTGCATAACACCCCAGAGAATCAGCGGATTTTTCCCAATACCCAGCCCGCCATCATCGATGAACAGGTCTTTGCACGGGTGCAGGAGTTGCGGGAGAACAAGCGCCGTCCGGCCAAGCAAGCCGAACGGCAAGGGTTGTTTTCTGGCCTGTTGTACTGCGCCGACTGTGGAAGCAAACTGTATTTCGCTACAGGTAAAAACATGACACCGTAGCAAGACTGCTATCGTTGTTCCCGGTATAAGAGTAATACGGGTGATTGTACCATGCACTTTATCCGGGAAGAAACGCTGAAACTGTTCGTTTTGCAGCGGATTTTCGATGTGACGGCATTGTTCTTTGACGATGCCATGGCATTTGAGGAAGCCGCGAGAAAGCAGCATTTTCAAGAAGCGGAGAAAGATGCCAAGAAGCGCAGGCGTGAAATCGCCCATGCGGAAAAGCGCATTGCTGAACTTGACCGGATTTTCAAGCACATCTATGAGGATAACATCAGCGGCACAATCAGCCATGAACGGTTCTTGAAACTCTCCGCCGACTATGAAGCGGAGCAAAAAGAACTGACGGAGCAGGTCAAGGTATGGCGGGAAGCGGTAGAAATCTTCGAGCAGGATCAAGCCGATTTTGCGAGCTTTGCAGCTATTGTGCGGAAGTATGTGGGTATCCGGGAACTGACACCCACCATCGTCAATGAGTTTGTAAAGAAGATAATCGTCCATGCGCCGGACAAGTCCAGCGGCCACCGCAGGCAGAAAATCGAACTGGTCTGGAACTTTATTGGAGAAGTCAACCTGCCGGGCGACGATCAGACCGTGGAACGCCAAAGAAAAGGCAGGACGGCATGACCTTTCAGCCATGCCGTCCTGCGACAATTAAATTACTTCCTTATGGAGGCGCGCCTTTTCCTGCGGCGCTCTTTTTGTAGCCTCAAGGATATCTTAAAGCATCAATTGTTGGCATCCGGGCAATAGGGGCGGGTGCATTTTTTTTTGTCGTCATATTGTTCCAGGGGCACCCCGGCTTCATCAAAAAGAGAAAGGGCATACGAGTCGGGATAAGCGCCGGTGAATACAATGCGTTTCACGCCGCCGGCAATCAGCATTTTGGCACAAAGGGTACAGGGGGAGTGGGTGCAGTAGAGGGTGGCGCCGTCAATGGAGACACCCATGATTGCTGCTTGGATAATGGCGTTTTGCTCCGCATGCAGGGCGCGGCAATATTCATGACCGGCGCCTGAAGGAAAGCCCATCTTCATACGCAGACAGCCGCCCAAATCGCCACAGTGAGCCATGCCTGCCGGTGCGCCGTTGTAGCCTGTGGTGATGATGCGGCGATCTTTGACTAAAATGGCGCCCACTTGCCGACGCAGGCAAGAGGAGCGGCTGGCTACGATGTGGGTAATCTCCATAAAATAGGTGTCCCAGTCCGGACGATTGAGCATGGCGGCCTCCTTAGCGATACGGGAATAGTTGGTTTCGTATTTTCGCTTGTTATTATAGCACAAAAATAGGTAGGGTTCACCACTCGCCTTCAGCTACTGACTTGACCGCAAGTTTTTTGCCCATCCCTCGATTGGAAAACGTGCAACGACTTGTGACCGTAAAGGTTGTGCCGTATAATAGAGATAGCAATGCGGAAAGCAGGTGAATGCATGGATCAAAAAGTGATTGCCTTACCCAGGCTCAATGGCTTGCAGCCGTCTTTGGAATCGACGGCACTTAAATTGATGGAAGAAACTGGTGAGTTGGCACAGGCCATCGGTAAATATCGAGGACTCTCCGGAGAAACGCAGGTGCGTTCAACAGAAGAAATCAAACAAAATTTGGCGGAAGAGCTTTTAGATGTGGCGCAAACGGCGGTGTCGATGATGTATGTTTTGGAGAATGATTTTCAAGTGGATATTGATGCAGCGTTGAAAAATCATATGGCTAAATTGAAAGCCAAAGGCTATCTCACCGATGAGGAGGGATTTCGTTGACGAAAAAAATCATGTTTGTGTTTGGTACCCGTCCGGAAGCCATTAAAATGGCCCCTTTGGTCAAAGAGATGGAAGAAGCCGAAGGACTTACGCCGATGGTGGTGGTGACCGCCCAGCACCGAGAAATGCTCGATCAGGTGTTGGCGTTATTTGATATTGTGCCGAACCACGATTTGAATTTAATGAAGCCCGGACAGAGCCTTTCAGATATCACTTCCGGGGTGCTTAAAGGCATTGAAGAAGTGATAGGTCAGGAAGCGCCGGACATGGTGCTGGTGCACGGCGATACCACCACCACCTTTGCCGGTGCTTTGGCAGCCTTTTATCAACAGGTGCCCATCGGTCATGTGGAAGCCGGCTTGCGCAGCCATAATTTGCGGGCGCCGTTTCCGGAAGAAGCGAATCGGCGCTTAGTGGGTCAGCTCGCAGATTTGCATTTTGCGCCCACCAAAAATGCCCGGGAAAATTTGCTGGCGGAAGGTACGGAACCGAAAACCATTTGTACCACAGGTAATACGGTGATCGATGCATTAATGAAAACCGTGCGTCCTGATTATGCTTTTGCATCGCCATTGGCAGAGGCTTTGGCGCGGCCAGGCAAGAAAATACTGCTAACCACCCATAGACGCGAAAATCTGGGTGACCCTATGCGTCATATTTTTGTGGCCATTCGCCGTCTGATCGAAACCCATACGGATCTTACAGTCTTTTTCCCCATACACAAAAATCCTAAAGTGCGCCAATTGGCGCAAGAAGGGCTTCAGGGATTGGAACAGGTGCGCTTTATGGAGCCGTTGGATTATGAGCCGTTTGCCAATCTCATCAGCCGCATGGATGTGGTGCTGACCGATTCCGGCGGATTGCAGGAGGAAGCCCCGGCTTTGGGAAAACCGGTGTTGGTTTTGCGCGACAATACCGAGCGGCCGGAAGCGGTTGAGGCCGGAACGGTGGCGTTGGTGGGCACCGATGAAAATCTTCTTTTTAATATGACTCACCGCCTTTTGTTGGATGCAGCTTTTTATCAGCAGATGGCTGAAGCGGTCAACCCATATGGAGATGGAAAGGCGTCGGCACGTATCATCAGCGGCATTCGTCATTTCTTCGACCCATCTATAAGAATATTGAATGACTGGCAATAATGTTCAGAATTCTTGAACCGTTTTCAATGCTCTGATATAATAAGCGAATAAACCAAGTGGGAGTGTGACATATGAGCACAGGCGGCTGGAAACAAAAAATGCCCAAGCGGCCCGGAACGGATCGTGCTTGGGTGAAAGCGGCCAACTTGGCGCTTTCATTTGGTGTCACTTTAGGGATATCACTCTATATCACCTATCAACTGGGACATTGGCTGGATCAGCGTTTGGGAACCGGCTATCTGATTACGTTCTTTTTTGTTTTAGTGGGTGTGGCATCCAGCTTTCGGGTGCTCATTCGGGAACTGGATCATTTGAATGATGCTCAAGAAAAGAGATGATTCATGGAACCGTGGCAAATGATAATGTTGGGATTAATTGTTGGTGCGTGCGGAGCCGCCGTGAAGGCGGTGCTTATGCAATGTTTTTTTCTGAAAGGGAAAAAAAGCCTTAGCATACTGGCGTTTTCCGCAAGGTTGGTGATTGATGTGGGGGTGCTTTTCGCTCTTCATCATATGACGGCAGCCTTGATTGCAGCAGCCATTGGGCTGTGCTTGGATCAAATCTATTTCGTCGCAAGCGCACAGCGGCAGAAAGGAGGATGAGAGATGTTCCTAGAAGTGGCTTATGCAGAAGAAATGGGAGCTCCGCAAGTTGTTGTGGAGAAAGGAAATTGGTTTATCTCCAGTGATATGATCACTATGTGGATCATTATCTTGGTGCTCACAGTCGTCTGTGCGCTGGGCACCCGCCATATGAAAAAAAGCCCTACCGGGCTTCAAAATGTGCTGGAAACAGCTGTTGAATTGCTTTTCGGCATGGTGAGCGACATCATGGGAGAAAAGCGGGCGCGGCGCTACGGCACTTTTTTGATGACTTTTTTCATTTATATTTTGTGTGCCAATTATATTGGCCTATTGCCGATGTCCGGTATGCACATTCCGGGTTATCAGGCGCCTACCGCCAATTTATCGGTAACCGTTGGATTGGCCATCATCGTGTTGACGGCATACTTTGTTATCGGTTTTAAAGATGGTGGGAAAAAATTTGTCCGCCATTATTTCGGCCCCATGTTGCCGCTCAACTTACTGGAAACAGTAACGAGGCCTTTATCCCTCTCCATTCGTCTTTACGGGAATATTTTCGGTGAAGAAATGGTGGTGGCGGTGCTCTTCGGTTTGTTGCCTTTCTTCTTGCCGGTGCCGATGTATGCACTTTCCATTCTTTTCGGCGCCATCCAGGCTTATGTGTTCACGCTTCTGGCTTGTATTTATCTTGAAGAAGCATCCGGCGGCGGCCATTAAACGTTTTATGTTGTTTGTTTTTATTTCATTAATTATAGGCGCAATGCGCTAAGGAGGAAATTTATTATGGAACTTGCAATGGGTCTTATTGCTATCGGCGCTGGTCTGGCCATCGGTTTGGCTGCCATCGGTTCGGGTATTGGTCAAGGTATTGCCACCGGTCAAGCGGCAGAATCCATGGCTCGTCAACCGGAAATGGCCGGGAACATTCGTACCACGCTCATCATTGGTTTGGCCTTTATGGAAGCGTTGACCATTTATGGTTTGCTCATCGCCTTCATGTTAATGGGTAAAATTGGCTAATACCTCCCAATCGCATGATGGACATGCGGCATGTCCCAAATTGTCGCAGATTTGCGAAAGGAGGCATTTTTGTGACCATAAGCTTACCTCAGGTTTTGGCCGCGATGGTGAACTTTTTTGTGCTTTTGGCTTTATTGCGCATCTTTTTGTATAAGCCGGTGTTCAATATGCTCGACGAGCGCAAAAATGAAATTAACCAGAATATGACTGCTGCCGAAAACGCTCGCAGTGACGCAGAACAACTGCGCGCAGAGTATGAGTCAAGCCTAAAAGAGGCCAATATCAAGGCGCAGCAAATCATCAAAGATGCCCAAGCCCTTGGTGATCAAACACGGGAAGACATCATCCAAAAAGCTAAAGATGAAGCGGCACGTGCCGGTCAGAAGGCGTTGGAAGAAATTGCCCGTGAAAAACAGCAGGCCTTGATTGATTTGCGTCACGAGGTTGTGAATCTCACCATCGACGCGGCTGAAAAAGTGGTGGGCCGTGAAGTGACGGAGGCCGATCACGAAAAAATGGTGAATGAGTTCATCACAGAAGCGGGAGATGCGAAATGAACGATTTCAGAGTAGCCAAACGCTATGCCGAGGCTTTGGCATTATTGGGCCAAAGCGATGATGAACGCAATGCCATAGGACAAGATTTGGATCTTGCTTGCCAAACGATGGAGCAAAATCCTGATTTGAAAGATATTTATACGGGCGTTCCGGTTGCCAATGCCGATAAAAAAGACGTTATTCGTAAGGTGTTTTCGGACACCATTTCTGAAAACGTGCTTCATTTTCTGTTGTTGCTCGTCGACAAATCACGCACAACGTATCTGATGGATATTCAGCGCGCATATCATGCGATTTTGGATGAGCAAAACGGCGTGGCCGATGCGACAGCATATTCGGCCTTTCCGCTTTCAGATGAAGATGCGCAAAATTTAGCCCATGCATTGGGGCAGGCTGTAGGCAAAACCATTCGTTTGCGCACAGAGGTGGATCCCGCTTTGCTTTCCGGCGTGAAAGTCAAATACGGCGATGTCGTCATCGACGGCTCAGCCAAAGCGAAATTGGAACGAATGCGCACTGAGCTCCTCAAGGAACCCAAGCCAACGGAGGTGATTAACTGATGAGCATCAGACCAGATGAAATCAGCTCGATTTTAAAAGAACAGATTAAAAACTATGACCAGGCCATTGAGACCACCGAAGTTGGCACCGTTATTGAAGTTGGTGACGGTATTGCACGTGTACACGGTTTGTCGAATGCCATGGTTAACGAACTTTTGGAATTCCCGGGTGGCGTCAAAGGCATGGCGCAAAACTTGGAAGAAGACAATATTGGCTGTATTATTTTAGGGGAATTCACCCATATTAAAGACGGGGATCCTGTCAAACGCACAGGACGTATTGTAGAAGTTCCGGTAGGGGAAGCTCTCATTGGCCGTGTGGTCAACGCGGTGGGGGAACCTATTGACGGAAAAGGTCCCATTAATACAGATAAAACCCGACCGGTAGAAAATGTTGCACCCGGGGTTATTACCCGTGAAGCAGTGCATGAACCGTTACAGACCGGCCTTAAAGCCATCGACTCATTGGTGCCCATTGGTCGCGGTCAACGTGAGTTGATCATTGGCGACCGTCAAACCGGTAAAACGGCCATTGCTCTTGACGCCATCATCAACCAAAAAGGTGAAGACGTTATCTGTATTTATGTGGCCATCGGTCAAAAGGCATCAACAGTGGCCAATGTGGTGGATACATTGGAACATCACGGCGCAATGGAATATTCTATTGTGGTGGCGGCCACCGCATCTGAACCGGCGCCTATGCTTTATTTGGCGCCTTATGCCGGTGCTGCCATGGGCGAAGAATTTATGTTTAACGGCAAAGACGTTTTAATTGTTTATGACGATTTGTCGAAGCAAGCGGTTGCTTACCGCGAAATCTCTCTTTTGCTTCGTCGGCCGCCGGGCCGTGAAGCCTATCCCGGTGATGTATTCTATTTGCACTCCCGCTTGTTGGAACGCGCAGCCAAGTTGGAAGATCAGTTTGGCGGCGGCTCTATGACAGCACTGCCTATTATTGAAACACAGGCTTCCGACGTATCGGCTTATATTCCTACCAACGTGATCTCCATCACAGATGGCCAGATCTTTTTGGAAACGGATCTTTTCTACGCCGGGGTACGTCCGGCCATCAATGCGGGTATATCTGTTTCTCGTGTCGGCGGTTCGGCTCAAATTAAGGCCATGAAAAAAATTGCCGGGAATTTGCGTATCGATTTGGCTCAGTACAATGAATTGAAGGCCTTTGCGCAGTTCGGATCCGACTTGGACGAAAACACAAAAGCCACCCTGGCCCGCGGGGAACGCATTACGGAGATCCTTAAGCAAAAACAATACAGCCCCATGCCTGTTGAAGACCAGGCGGTTATTATTTATGCGGTTTCCAAAGGTCATGTGGATGATATTCAGGTGGAAAATCTCCAGCGTTTTGAAAAAGAGCTTTTAAGCTTTATGAAAGCCGGAAGCTATAAAGACAGCGTCTTAAAGCCCATACGTGAGTCCGGAAAAATGGAAGAAGATACGGAAGCACGTCTCGTGGAAGCCATCAAGAACTTCAAACAAGGCTTTCAAGAATAGAAGGGAGGCGTCTTAAATGGCGAAATCAAGAGAGATCAAGCGGCGCATGCAGTCCATCACCAATACGCGCCAGATCACCAGCGCCATGAAAATGGTCTCCGCTTCTAAATTGCGCCGAGCCCAAAATTATGTGGGGGCCGGCAAAGCTTATAGGGATAAGCTAAAGCATGTGCTGGCCCAGGTATCCCAGAGTCTGACAGGGTCGGAAAGCGATCCTTTGCTAGAGGTGCGCCCCATTCAAAGAGAAGTGTTTGTTGTTTTTGCGTCCAATAAAGGTTTGGCCGGAGGTTATAACAACAACTTGCTGAACGTGGCCTTGCGCGCCATTGAAGAGGCCAAGATGCAAGGTCGTGAGGTGGGTGTGGTGGCCATTGGTAAAAAGACGGTGGACTTTTTTGCAAAGCGTGGCATTACCATTGATGAACAATTTCTGGATGTGGCGGATATTCCCAATTCGACGGACAGTCAAGCCATATCTCGTGCGGTGCGTACCATCTACGTAAGTGAACGCGCCGATAAAGTGAGCGTGGCTTATCAGGAATTTCGTTCAGCGATGAGCCAGCTGCCTAGAATTGTGCCGATTCTGCCCATTGAGACAGAGGATATGGCTGATGTGTCTGAGACTGACATCAATAAAGATTATATTTTTGAGCCCAATGCTCAGGACATCCTATCCGAGCTTTTGCCTCTTTATTTGAGCAATCAGATTCATTCGGCTTTAGTAGATGCCAAAGCGAGTGAGCACGGTGCGCGTATGACGGCTATGACAGCCGCTACCGATAACGCCACCGATCTTCTCAGCGAATTGGAAATCAGTTATAACCGAGCCCGTCAAACGGCGATCACCAACGAGATTACGGAAATTGTCGCCGGGGCGGATGCGCTGGGATAAGGCCAAAGGAGGATGCGATTTGAATCAGGGGAAAGTCCTAAAAGTAGTAGGCCCGGTTGTTGACGTGGAGTTTCGCGCCGGTGGCCTTCCGGAAATTAATAATGCATTATATATTAGGAAAGAAAATCAACCAGAGGCCTTTCAAGGCATTGATGAATTAAATCTGACACTGGAAGTGGCCGATCATCTCGGCGGGAATGTTGTGCGTACCATTGCCATGAGCTCTACAGACGGGCTGGTGCGCGGCATGTTGGTGGAAGATGCTGAAGGGCCCATCACCGTCCCTGTAGGAGACGGCACATTGGGGCGTCTAATGAATGTGGTGGGCGAACCCATTGACCAACAAGGGGATGTAAGCTGTGAAGAACGCTGGCCCATTCACCGTCAAGCGCCCAGCTTTAGCGAGCAGAATCCGTCTAAAGAAATTCTGGAAACGGGCATTAAGGTCATTGACTTGCTTTGTCCGTATGTGAAGGGCGGCAAGACAGGTTTGTTTGGCGGCGCCGGTGTGGGAAAGACGGTGCTTATTCAGGAACTTATTCGTAACATCGCTTATGAACACGGTGGCTATTCTGTTTTTGCCGGTGTGGGAGAGCGTACCCGCGAAGGGAAAGACCTGCTTGTTGAAATGAAGGAAAGTGGCGTTATCGATAAGACCAGTTTGGTTTTTGGCCAGATGAACGAACCGCCCGGCGCACGTATGCGCATTGCTTTAACAGGGTTGACCATCGCTGAATATTTCCGCGATATTCAAAATCAGGACGTGCTTTTATTTATCGATAATATTTTCCGTTTCACACAAGCCGGTTCGGAAGTATCGGCACTTTTGGGCCGCATGCCTTCTGCCGTGGGCTATCAGCCGACCTTGGCTACAGAAATGGGCCAGATGCAAGAGCGGATTACATCAACCGATAAAGGTTCCATCACGTCGGTGCAAGCTGTGTATGTGCCTGCCGACGACTTGACCGACCCGGCTCCGGCCACAACCTTTGCCCATTTGGATGCCACCACCGTTTTGGATCGTTCTATTTCAGAAAAAGGGATTTATCCTGCAGTGGATCCGCTGGCATCCACGTCCCGCATTTTAGATCCAAATGTGGTGGGGGAAGAACATTATAATGTAGCGCGCGGTGTGCAGGAAATTTTACAGCAATATCGTGAATTGCAAGATATCATTTCCATTTTAGGGATGGATGAGCTTTCTGATGAAGAAAAACTGGTTGTGGCACGTGCCCGCCGTATTGAGCGGTTCTTAAGTCAGTGCTTCTTTGTTGCGGAACAGTTTACCGGCAACCCGGGACAGTATATTCCTTTGTCAGAAACTTTGCGCGGCTTCCGTGAAATCTTGGATGGTAAACACGACGATCTGCCCGAGCAAGCTTTCCTGATGGTCGGTACCATTGATGATGCTGTCGCCAAAGCTGAAAAAATGAAGCAAATCAACTAAGGAGGACGCCATGGCTCAGAAACAGATCAGGCTGGAGGTTTTAACACCGGATAGACAGGTGCTTTCAACCAACTGCGACTTTGTCGTGGTGCGTTCCACCTCCGGTGAAATGGGCTTTATGGCTGATCACGCGCCGTTGGTGGCGGCATTGCCGCCCCAAGTGGTGCGCTATCAATCAGGCACAGAAGAAAGCGCACTCTTTGTTTCTGGCGGTTTTGTTGAAGTAGACAACAATGTTGTGAGCATCATTACCCCTGCGGCCGAATTGGCTTCAGATATCGACTTTGAACGAGCTGAGCAAGCCAAAGAGCGTGCTCAGGCTCGTCTGAAACAAAGAGATAATGTGGATATTACCAGAGCACAAGCGGCGTTAGCTAGAGCTAATGCGCGTCTGTCTTTGCGTCAAATTCACGCCAAAAGTCACTAGTTGCTGAGATCCCCGATTGATTTGGACACGCCAAAGCGCGGGGATCTTATTTTATTGCCCTCAAGGATAAGGGGCGGAGGCGTCAAATTTCAACTTGTGAATTTTGTTGCAAGAAATCATTTTCAGATTATTTCGGCTGTGTTTTTGTTAAATCATTAATGACAACGATTGTATATATCTTCTCTATCGATTGAATTGATAGAACATTTAGAAGTTAGAATTTTTTTGTGATATATAGGCGAATACCGATCGACCAAACAAACACGACGTGTCATGAGATAACTAAATAAACCAATAAGAAAAAGAAAAACACCAATCAAATTCGCTTCAAATTTTGTTTAAAAATCCAAATAACCATAAATAAAGTTGATAAAAGTGTGCTTTTCATTTAACTTTTAGCAGATTCATAGTATAATAAAAGTGAACACAATCTCTAATATCTCCCATTAATAAAATTAATGGTTGGTAAATAAACAAATGGAGGAGGATAATGGTGAACGACGGACTGTGGAGTGCAATTCTTTATTTGGTTCTTGCTGTTTTTTTGTGTGCGGCGGGTATTGGTGTGAGTTTGCTCATAAGCCCGCACTATTATGCCACCCGTGAACGCGACACAACCTTTGAATGCGGCGTTGATACGGAAGGCAGCGCCTGGGTGCAGTTTAAGGTCAGCTATTTCATGTATGCCTTGGTCTTTCTGCTCTTCGACATTGAGACAATTTTCTTTTTCCCACTGGCTTTGATTTTCCGCGACATTGGCCTGTTACCGGTTGTGTCTGCCACGGTATTTTTGGTCATTCTCTGCATTGGTCTCTGGTATGAATGGAAAGAGGGTGCGCTTGAATGGAAATGAAATCTTCGGATGGTTGGTCGCCGTCTACACGTATTGAACCGGTGGAAGCCTTTCATCATTTAGACAAAAAAACCCTCGACGAATTAAACCGTAATGTCATTTTAACGACGGTGGATACGGTGGTGGACATGGGTCGAGCGCGTTCATTTTGGCCTTTGACCATGGGGCTGGCTTGTTGCGCCATAGAAATGATGGCTTGTGGCGGTGCCCGTTTTGACTTGGCGCGCTTCGGCTATGAGGTGTTTCGTCCGGCACCGCGGCATGCCGATCTTATGATTGTGGCCGGTACCGTCACTAAAAAGATGGCACCGTTGGTGAAGCGTGTGTATGAGCAGATGCCTGAACCGAAATATGTTATTGCCATGGGCAACTGTGCTATTTCCGGTGGCCCTTTTGCAGGTAGCTATTCAGTGGCGCCGGGCTGCGACTGGTTCTTGCCGGTGGATGTGTATCTGCCGGGATGTCCGCCACGACCGGAGGCCTTGTTGGATGCCTGTTTAAAGCTGCGTGAGCGTGTGCTGAAGCCTGATATTGTAAAGGAGGCCCGATAATATGAGCCTTCAAGAACAAATTCCTGCGCTTATACCGGTTGATGATCCTCGTACGCCTACTTTTGAAGTGGCACGAGACGATCTCATCCAAACGTTGATGAGCCTTCGCGATGATCACGGTTATGATCTGTTCTTAGATGAGACCGCTGTTGAATTTGAAGATGATTTGTGCGGAGTCTATCATCTGATGCGTCTTGAAAACTATGAGATGATTTGCCTCATGGTACATATGCCCAAAGATGATCTGCGTTTGCCTTCAGCCTGTGTTGTATTTAATGCTGCAAATGAAATGGAACGTGAAGTATATGATCTCTTTGGCATCAATTATGATGGACACCCGGATTTGAAACGCATTCTTTGCCCGGATGACTTTGAAGGCCATCCACTGCGCAAAGATTATGTGTCAAATACCAGAGATTGAAAGGAGGGGCGGCATGTTTAATCCCAAATTCCCGGATCGCGCTGTAAAAAGCGAAGATGAATTAATGAATGATCTACGGGCACAGCAAAATACACTGCGTAATATGTCAGATAAACAGATATCTGAAACCTTTGTTTTCAACCTGGGCCCACAGCATCCGTCCACTCATGGGGTGTTTCGCGCACGTCTGACTATGGACGGTGAAACGCTTCTGAAAGCGGAAAACATCATTGGCTATTTGCACCGGGGCATCGAAAAAATTGGCGAACAAAAAACGTGGGCTCAGTTTACACCCTACACCGACCGCCTGGACTATCTATCTCCCGTTTTGAATGAATGGGGTTACCTCATGGGTGTGGAAACCTTGATGGAGTTGGAAGTGCCGGAACGGGGCGAATACGTGCGTGTTATTTTAGGTGAGCTGCAACGTGTGGCCAACCATCTGGTGTATATGGCTTCAATGGCTTTGGATATGAATGGCTACACCGTTTGGATGTATATGTTTCGAGAAAGAGAAAAAATTCTCGATATTTTAGAAGCCTATTCCGGCAGCCGTATGAACAACCACGCTCTGCGCATTGGAGGTGCGCCCACGCCGCTTCCTGAAGGATTGGAAGCCAAAATCACCAAATGGCTGGATGAATATCCGGTGGCTTACCGTGATTTCGAAAATGTTTTAAACGGCAATGAGATTTTTATTGCCCGTTCAAAAAATGTGGGCATTATGGATGCGGATCTTTGTAAAGATTATGGCGTGTTCGGTGCCAATTTGCGGGCTGCCGGGGTTAAAAGTGACTTGCGCAAAGACAAGCCCTACAGCATCTATGATCGTTTTGACTTTGAAGTGCCCGTGGGTAAAATTGGGGACTGCTACGATCGTTACCTGCAGCGCTATTATGAAACCAAAGAAAGCTGTAAAATCATACGCCAAGCGTTGGCACAAATGCCTAAAGAAGGTCCCACGATGGCCAAGGTACCAAAAGTAATAAAAGTTCCGGCCGGTCAAGTTTATGCTCAAATTGAAGGTGGCAAAGGCTGGTTGGGCTATTATCTGGTATCAGATGGTGGATTAAAGCCATCCCGCGTGCGCATTCATGCGCCCAGTGTTATGAGTCTTTACGCCCTGCCGGCGGTTTCTAAGGGCATGCTTCTGCAAGATTATATTGCTTCTTTGGCAAGCATTGACATTGTACTGGGTGAGGTAGACCGATAGGAGGTGTGAGCTGTGTTGGACGGACTTTTTATTAACATTGGCCGGTTTCTCTCTAATTTGGTGGTCTCCTTAGGTGGCTCGCCTGTCC
>JAEZVS010000103.1 GCA_023443145.1 Bacillota bacterium
ATCTCAATAAACGGCTGGCCCTTAAAGGCATGGCGCTCAGTCTCACTGAAGCTGCCGAAAAGCATATTGCCGATGTGGGCTACGATCCGGAATACGGCGCTCGACCGTTGAAACGCGCCATCCAAAACGAAATTGAAGATCCTCTCTCTGATGCTCTTTTGGCCGGCACCTATAAAGAAGGCGATCAAATCACCGTCGATGCAGAAGACAATCAAATTGTGCTGAAATAAGGGCTGTTTATAAAGGTTTAGCACACCTTATAAAAAAGCGGAAGCCATCAACGGGCTTCCGCTTTTTCTTTAGCCAAAATACGCTTGACGGTGATCTCTTGCGACACAACAGGTTTTTCGATATACTGAAGTCTACGCTCATTTGCCAATTGGGTGACGCAATGCGGGAAAGGAGAACATATGGAGATGGCATTTCTTTATCAGCTGCAGGCATTACAGACGCCGGCGGCCGATGTGTTTTTTACGGGCATCACCACCTTGGGCAACAAAGGGTATGTGTGGATTGGGCTGATTGCCTTTCTTTTAATAAGACCTCAAACGCGGTCTTTTGCACTGGCACTGGCATTAACGCTCATCGTCAATCAAATATTGGTCAATCTGGCATTAAAACCGCTGGTGGCACGGCCGCGCCCTTGTTGGCTGGATCCGGACATGGCCCTTTTGATTCCATTGCCCCGGGATTTTTCTTTTCCGTCGGGGCATGCGGCCTCCGGATTTTGTGTGGCTGCCATGATGGTCTTCAATCGCCTGCGCGGTCGCTGGATCGCCTTACTTTTGGCAGCGCTCATCGCATTTTCCCGCTTATATCTCTTTGTGCACTTTCCCTCCGACGTACTGGCCGGCGCCTTGATTGGTGTGGCGGTGGCTGCTTTGGGCACAGTTTGCTATCGACGTTTTTTGTGCCAATCCGCCGCTTGTCGTGCAAAGGGGCATGTCATCATTCGCGGAAGAGAGTAAGGCTCTTGGTGCAGCTTCTTTCAACATTCGCAAAAGGCCATGCCGGGTGCAGTGGAGCTTTTGTCGGCGTTTTTCTGTAAAAAGCCGAGGACTTATATCTCTAAAATAAAGGTCTCCATTGAGGAGGCCTTTTTTTAGGGCCAGGCTTGCTTCATCAATCAGTAAAGAAAGTCCTTAAAAAGTATAAAACAGGCGTGTGTTGGGCAATATATTTTGCAGATGGTCTTTCATGGCATATTGACAGTTGGTTTTTTATGTGATAAAAATTAGCCATAACAAACAAGAAGGTGATACCATGTTAAAAAAATTTTTATCCCATTGCAAGGCGCCGGGGCAAACGTGGGGCGGCCGCTCCATGTTGCGCTCTATGAATGCCGGGCACGGTGCGATGATGGCACGCATCATCCAATTGTTGCCTTTGCATGTGAACGACTATGTGCTGGATGTGGGCTGCGGCGGCGGTGAGTTGTTGCGCCGTTTGCACCAGCTGACGCCTGAAGGATTGACCTTCGGCATTGATCTGTCTCCGGCATCGGTGGAGATGAGCAAGTGCTGGAATGAGGCGGCGGTGGCAGCCGGCGATATGGTGGTGATGGAAGGCTCGGCAGACGAATTGCCTTTTGAAGACGCCACGTTCCATGTGGTGACCGCAAACGAAACCATCTATTTTTGGCCGGGATTGGTGCCCTGTTTTCAGGAAGTGGCCCGAGTGTTGAAGCCGGGCGGCTATTTTGCCATTGGAACGGCGCGCGTGGATAAGGCTTGGCTGCGTGCTTATGTGCGTCCGTTTGAGCGCATGATCGGCTTTAAGGCAGTGCCTTTGTCGGATATTTGCGAGGCCCTTTCAGCTGCCGGCTTTGAGGTGAGCCGTGTGCATCAGGCCACCTTTGATGTGGAAATTTTGGCGCAAAAAATGCCTGCATCCCTTGAGACGCAGGCAGAAAGGGCAGAAGTGTAGCTATGCACTTGCCAAGATATATGAATTAAGCGCCATCATGTCCATCAGCAGGTGATTACGGACATTTGGATTTGCGCTTTTTGTATTCATTGAAGCGAAAATAACCAATATAACCCAGCACTGAAAAGACGGAGACAATGGCAAAAAGGATGGCGGCCTGGCCGAAATCTTTGTTCAACAGGGCATCGCCGCCGAAGGTGCTCACCAAGGTAGACGGAATGCGTGCCAGCGTGGTAATGGTTAAAAATTGCGCCATGGGCATGGGCGTCAAGCCCAGTAGGTAGGTCAACAAATCTTTCGGGGCACCGGGCACTAAAAAAAGCAGGAAGGTGAGACGCGCCAAGCGTTTTTCATTTTGAAAAATATGCACCTCTTCCAGCCGGTTGGCGGAAAAGAAAAAGAGAATCACCCGGCTGCCGAAACGGCGCACCAAGGCAAAAACGAGGCTTGAACCCAGCAAAATGCCTATGGTGGAAAAGACGGCGC
Organism: Bacillota bacterium; assembly: GCA_023443145.1. Lineage (GTDB taxonomy): Bacteria > Bacillota > Peptococcia > Peptococcales > Peptococcaceae > Peptococcus. The sequence goes on from JAEZVS010000103.1 coordinate 2,413, forward strand.
CTTCAATAGGTCCATAGGCGAAACCGCTGGCAATTTCCATCGGGCCGGCGGGAATCGCCGCCACGATGACCTGTAGCGCCATACCGCCAATAAAAACAACTGCGCCTGCCGGTCCGTGAGATTCGGCCCAGGCACGTACTCGAGCAGGGTCTTCCATGGCGCGGAAAATGGGCTGAGCATATTGATAAATCAGGAACCCGGCGCCAAGGATGATGGCCAGAATGACAAAAAACAACACGCGTCTGCGCCAACGTTTGCTCATGTGTTCCCCCTTTCTGCCAGGAAATGGCGTGATCCTTGTGGTTGATATTATAAAAGAAAGTGTTTCTCTTGAAAAGAGAGATTGTTCCGTTGCGTGGTTTTTGGTCTATAGATAATTTGCGCCTATTGAAAGATTCAATAACAATATGGGAAAAATAAAATGGCTTTGATTCAGGCGCTGCTTTATACTGAAAATAACCCTTGTTGCTTTGACTATTGAAGGAGGATTTTTATGGGCAAACCAACTGTACACCCAACAGGAACCACGATTTACAATCCGGAGAAATGTTTTAACGGTGTGACCATGTTCCAAGCGGCAGAGCACGGCGCTATGCTCATCAACATGAACGGCAAACCGGTGCGCTTTTGGGACAAACTGGCCGGCTTCCCCAACAAATTGCTTCCCGGTGGACACGTGATCGGTAATTCCGGTTCACGCGACACCAAATACGGCTATCAAGACGGCATCGATCTGATTGAAGTAGACTGGAACGGCAATGAGGTCTGGAAGTTCGATCGTCATGAATACATTGAAGATCCCGGTAACGAACCGCAGTGGATGGCTCGTCAGCATCACGATTTTCAACGTGAAGGCAACCCGGTGGGCTACTATGTACCGGGTATGGATGCCAAAACCGGTGGTGGAAAAACCCTTTTTTTGTCGCATAAAAATATTGTAAACCCCAAAATTTCGGACAAAGTACTGTTAGACGACGTGGTCTACGAAGTGGACGAAAACGGTGAAAAAACCTGGGAATGGTGCTGCAATGAGCATTTTCGCGAATTTGAATTTCCGGAAGAAGCCAAGAATGTGCTTTTCCGCGGCGGAAACATGCACGATTGCTCCGGCGGAGTTTCCGACTGGATGCACATCAATTCCATGAGCGTGCTCGGGCCCAATAAATGGTATGACCAGGGCGACGAACGTTTCCATCCTGACAACATCATTATGGATGCCCGCGAAACGAATATCCTCTTTATCATCAGCCGTGAAACGGGCAAAGTGGTTTGGAAAGTGGGGCCGGACTATACTCAGGACAAAGCGCTCCGCCGTATGGGCGTCATTGTCGGACAGCATCACTGTCACATGATTCCCCAAGGTCTTCCCGGCGCCGGTAATATTTTAGTCTATGATAACGGCGGTTGGGCCGGATATGGCGCGCCCAATCAGTTTTCACAATATGGGGAAAAGTCTGTGCGTCGTGACCACACCCGTATCTTAGAATTCAACCCGGTTACATTGAAGATTGTATGGCAATACACCCCCAGTGAAGCGGGCCATTTGCAGCCTTTCCATTCCCATTATTTTTATAGCCCCTTCATTAGTTCTGCACAGCGTCTGCCCAACGGCAACACCCTCATCACCGAAGGTTCCGGCGGACGTTTAATGGAAGTGACGGCCGATCACGAACTGGTATGGGAGTACATTTCTCCCTATTGGGGTAAGAGCCTGCCCATCAATATGGTCTATCGCGCTTATCGTTATCCTTATGACTACTGCCCTGAATTGGAAAAACAGGAAGAAGTGGCCATTGAACGCCTGGATAACGACACCTATCGTCTGCCCGGTGCCGCACCGAAAGACATCCCTGCCGAGGCCAATGTCCATGTAGACGGTATGAAAGGCTATGGCGATGTGGACGGATTCTGTGTCAAAACGGAAGATGCCGAAGAAGCGACCGTCTCTGACGACGATGACGACGAATGGCATGCTGTAAAACTGTAATCCATCGGTTGGGCGCGTGCTTGACACGCAAACGGGCACCGATTTCTCTTGGGAAATCGGTGCCCGTTTTTTTACGAAGGAAAGATTCGCCTGGATGCTTGTTTTAGGAACAGCCAATGCGACGGTTTGGCGCAGAACGGATTTAGACAGTGGCGCGCAACCAATCCACCATGGCGCTTAGATTTTGAAAAGACACTTCGGCAGCTTGGACCAGCGTTTGCCAGTCTGCATCAGAGTGACGATGATTTCGAATGGCGGCGGCATGGTAGCCGGCACGAAGGGCCGAATGCAGCCCGGCCAAGCTGTCTTCTACCACCCAAATCCCTTGAGGATCGGCCGCCAAATACTCGGCGGCGCGACGATAGAAGGCCGCATCGGTTTTGCTCTGACGATCGTCAACGCCGCTGGCGATGCCGGAGACGCCTCGAATGCCCGTTGCTTCCAAAAGCACTTCGCACAGGTCTTTGGGGGCATCGGTGGCAATCGCAAAGGGCAAGTTGCGGTGGGAAAGTTCCGCCAACAAAGCGTCGCAACCGGGCTGTTTTTGGGCACGGCGATAACCTTTTTCCAAATCATACTCCCAGTCGGATAAAATATCCACCACGCCGTCATTTACCGAATAGTTGTGCTTGATGTAGGCGGCGGCTTCCGGCATGGTCTTATCTTGTATGATGGCGGCCAGATCAGGGCCGGCTTGACGATTCTGACTTTCCAGATAATCTATGGGCAATTGGTCCCAGAGGGGAAGGGTATCGGCCAAGGTACCGTCGGTGTTTAAAATAAGGCCTGTCACCGCTGCCGGTGCGGCGATGCCGCTCACCTCGCGGGAAAGGGACAATAAAGTTTGGGCAGATGCGGTGGGGTCGTCGGCGCGATAGAGGGCGGAGATAACGGCCAATCCGCTGATGCCGCTGCCGGAAAGATCAGCGGCATTTTCCGGATTGATGCCGCCAATGGCCACCACCGGCACAGTGGCCGCGTTGCAGATGGCACGAAGTTCATCATGGGACAGAAGGGCGGCCTCTTTGGAATCGCTTGCAAAAACCGCGCCCGAGCCTAAATAATCGGCGCCATCTGCTATGGCGCGTTGGGCTTCCGCCACATTGTGGGCAGACACGCCTATAATTTTATCCGGACCTAATTTCATGCGCGCCAGACGGCAAGAACCGTCGTCTTGTCCAATGTGTACGCCGTCGGCGCCCACTTCTCGGGCCAGCTCTACATGGTCGTTTACAATAAATAGCACCCGATGGCGATGGCACAAATCACGCAGGGCCAGGCAATCGTCCAATGCTTGGAAACGGTTGCGTTTTTTGTCACGAAACTGTACGGCGGTGACACCGCCTTTGATGAGGGCTTCGGTTTTTTCAATGAGGGCCGGACCGGTGAGGTGATCACAATCGGTGATGGCATAAAGGGCGAGTTGTGCTGGGTTCATGGTATGTCCTTTCTATAGGGGCGAGGATCTTCACATAAGAGATGGCGTGTGTTTGAAAAATGACGCTTGCGGCTTTCTGTTATGAGGGCGGGCATCTATGTTGCGCTTTTTGGCCGCCTATTCATTCTCACCGGGGGCAGGGTTTTTAACGCTGTGTGTGTGCGGCGGAAAATGTTGGTAAAGAGGCGTTAAAGCACTGAAATAGCTGGTGAGTTCGTTTAAAAAGTGCTCTTCCATAGGCTTTAGGGGATAGAGGTTGCTCTTTAACAAATGGTATTCTATGGGAATGTCGGCATCACTGAAGTTACGAATGGTTAAGGCGCCGCGCTCAAAATCCGCATCTTTATAGACAATCAAACTGGGCATAAGCGCCAAACCGTTGCCGTTTAAGACCAGTTTTTTGAGATTAGCCAAAGTGTCTACCTCTATATTGGTGTTGCTTTTGATTTCAATATATTCTTTGCTGGTGCCTAAACTTTGTAAACGTGTAAAAACGTCAGTTGGAGGTTTGCGGGTCAGCAGGTTCAGATCAATGCCGGGTTCCTGCAAAAAATCTTTTTTGCAGATGACGTCGTGCTGGGCCAGCGGATGGTCCTGGGGCAGGTGACAGACAAATTGGTCGTCTAAGAGATGGGTGGCCTCAATATGCTCGGTCTCCAATCGTTCCAACATGGCTTGGCGTGTTTTGGGAAAAAGGGCGCACAAAGCAAACGTGCCGGGCTCTTCATTTAAGCGGCTGATGGCTTCACTGACCAAAATAGATGGCGGGTATTCGTGCAAAGTCAGATTGACGTGCTGATAGGTTTGCTGAAACC
>JAEZVS010000006.1 GCA_023443145.1 Bacillota bacterium
TTTTAAGGTAAAATGTACTTGTGTCATGGTTCTCCTTTCAGGTATGTTTTATAGTCAAAAACATTGTACCTTAAAAAAGGGGGCCATGACCTTTTATACTTTTACACAATTATATGGACTTTATCGAATGGTATGATCTTTTTCTCTCAAAGATCATGTCCTTTGGCCATCATTTTATGCATTGGTTGTTCTAACGATGTCACTGCCCTAATTATAATACCACCTGGATTAAAAATGCTATGATTATCAATAAAAATCGAATCATTATCCCCCACTGCCTCTACCTATTTTAACGGTTATCTCTTTTGAGTAAAAAAATGCCCCGTTGAAATCCCAGGATTTCAACGGGGCATTGCGCGTTATGGTCATTATCAGTTTGCAGCCACGTAGGCGTCGGAAACCCAAGCCTGGCGGCCATCGGCGGTTTGCACGTGATACATGCCGTTGGCATGGCCTAAAATACTCACTTGGGTGCCGTTGGTTACCGAGCCGATTACAGCGCTGGACGGATCGGACGAAGCACGCATGTTGAGGTTGGCGCCTTGTACAGTAACAGAACCGGTGCGCACGCCGCTTTGGGCAGCCGGCGCTTGTTGTTGGGCAGGTTGCTGTGCTGCCGGTGCTTGCTGTGCGGATTGAGCCGGAGCCTGTGCTTGACTTTGGGCTTCATCAATGGCTTTTTGAGCTTCAGCCCGGTTTTCTTTTTCTGCATCGGTCAGTTCTTTTTTGTCTTTATCTTTGCTTTCATCATTTTTATCTTTGCTGTCTTGGTTTTTCTTATCTTTATCTTCTTTTTTATCTTTCTCTTTGTCGCTGTCACTGGAATTGAGTTCGCTTTCACTGATGGTGTAAGAGCTGTCATCTAAAAGAGATTTATCGGGTTTATCAAAGGCACCCATGAACTTGGCAATAACCGCGCCCATGGCCACACCGATAACAATGGCTGCAATGACGGCAATAACGATGTTTTTGGTTTTCATTTTTTGTGCTCCTTTTCTTCCTTGGTTTTTGATCCTATGATGCCTAATCGGTTGGCGCCGACCAACAAAACCGTCAAAGCGCCGATGAATATTAAAAATCCCTGACCGGTTGTCACTCGGCTGACCACCAGCGCACACACCGAAAGGGCAATACTCACTGAATAAATAAAAAGCACCGTATTGCGATGGCTGAAGCCATAGCGCAACAGACAGTGATGCAGATGGGCTTTATCTGCTTCAAACAGGGGTTGTCCTGATAATGCTCTGCGAAATATGGCAAAAAGCGTATCGAAAATTGGGACGCCTAAAATCAATATGGGAATAAATACCGATACAAAGGTCACACTTTTCAAGGCCCCATGGGCCGAAATAATGGCCAGCATATATCCCAAAAACATGCTGCCGGTATCACCCATGAATATGGATGCCGGATAAAAATTGTGCACCAAAAATCCCAAAGCAGCGCCGGCCAGCGTCACACCCAGCACGGTGCTGACCGCATCGCCATTTTGAAACCCCACCACGGCCATAGAGGCTGCTGCAATGGCGGATACTCCGGCGGCCAAACCATCCAAGCCGTCGATGAGGTTCACGGCGTTCACTATGGCCACAATCCAGATAATGGTGACCGGAATGGCCAGCACACTCAAATGCCACAACTGCGGACCGAAAAGGCCGGAGAGAAATTGAATGCGCACGCCGCCAAAGGCCGCAATGCAAGCTGCAATCACTTGCCCTAAGAGCTTTAATTTGGCCGGCATATCGCTGATGTCGTCCACAATACCCACTACAATCAGCAGAGTGCTGCCGATAAAGGTGGCTAAAAGATACTTAGGCGTGGGCACCGCTAAAAAAGCCATGATCCAAAAAGCAAAATAGATGGCCAGACCGCCCATGCGCGGCATACGCCGGGCATGGACCTTACGGGCGTTGGGTTCATCGACAGCCCCCAACCGAATGGCCAACAGCTTTACCAACGGTACCAAAAAAGCAGCCAGCAGCAAAGCGCCAAAACCGGCGGCCAGTAAGTTCAGGACAATATTTTCCGATATCATAGATGATCCCACCCCCCACCTGTTCCTATATGCTCCATTTTACAGGTTCATTAAGGCATATTCAAGACGCTTTAACATATTTCTGCTTGATTGCACCATTTTTCCGCCAGCTTGGCCGGTAATTTGGAAAACTGTCCTAAAAGCGCCACCCGCTGCGGATCAATGGGCGGCGCAGACAAAACGGCCCGGGCATGCGCCACCAAAGTGTCCACATCCAATTCACGCACATCAACAGGCGGGATGCCTTGCAGCAAGCGCAAAACCGCTTCCACTTTTGGATCATAGGACACGCCCGCCAAACGTGCGCCTCCCAGAGCGCCCATAATAAGAGCGTGTAATCGCATGGCGATCACCATATCGCTCAAGGAGAAAAGGCCCAACAAGGTGGGGGTATCCAACGTTTCGGCAACAACAAAGGCGCGTTGTGTCATGTGGCCGCTGACGGCTTGACACAATGCCCCCTCATTTTGAGGCTGCATGGCCAGAAGCAACACATCATGGTCTTGGGCCAGCTTATCTAAAGTGCCGGAAAAAAGCGGCACACGGTCATCGTCTCCCCAGGCGCGCGGCGCACACAAAAGAAGGGGCCGCTCTCCCCGCCAGCCTTGACGCATTAAGAGCCGTCGCGCAGCTTCAATGTTGGCTGCTGACGGGCTCAATCCCAAAACCGGATCGGGCGTCACCATCACCGGACGCCGCACCCCCATTTCTTTTAAGAGGATGCGGCTGGCGGGATCGCGTACCGTAATGGCTGCGGCATGATTGAGCACACGAGCCACCAATTTTTGGTTGCGCTCATCTGAGACAGGTCCCATGCCTTGGGCATAGATGAGCTGGGGCACACCCAACTGATGGGCCATTTCCAAAACGCCCAGATAATAGAGAATGCCGTTTCTGCTGGTGACATCTTGTAAGAGACTGCCTCCGCCTGAAATCAATAAGTCGGCGCCGCGAAGGGTGCGCATCACTTTTAGGGGCTGCCAGCGGCTGACAGCTCGTACACCGTAAGCGGCCTCCGTCTGCGGCGGATCATTGGAAAGCACCGTGATCATAACCCCCGGTATTTGCCGGCGCAATTCGTGGATGATGGCATAACACACGGCGTCATCACCGGAATTTTGAAAACCGTAGTAACCCGAAAGCACCAAATGGGGATGTTTAGCCATGATGGAATCCTTTCTGCGAAAATCGCTTCCACAACCGCTGCAGCAGACGAATCGCCACCACACAGAGCAGCCCTACCACCGTCCCTAATAGAAGGCCGTTTAGGCTGCGCTCTAATGAAATAAGAAGCGGCG
>JAEZVS010000062.1 GCA_023443145.1 Bacillota bacterium
ATCTCTTCTTTCTGCGCCATCTACATCTGGACGATGATCATCATCGCTCAGCTGGCTTATCGCAAACAGATCGGCCCGCAAGGCGTGGATAAACTTCTCTTCAAAATGCCGCTTTATCCCATCTCCAACTACATCACATTGGCTGTTTTGGCCTTCATTATGGTCGTCATGGCTCTGAACCCCGACACACGTATTGCTGTGTATGTCGGTGTGATATGGATGGCGCTCTTAATTGCTTCTTATTACATCACGGGTCAACACAAACGTGAACCGATGAAATTTTTAAGCAGCAAGTAATCCATTAAGAAAAAAATAACAATTAACTGTGCCGAACCGCCGTTTAACGGCGGTTTTTTTGCGCCGTCTTTTCCGCGCATAAAAAAAGCCATCCGTCCGAAGACCGATGGCCTGACAGGGGTAATAGGATTCGAACCTATGAATGCGAGATTCAGAGTCTCGTGCCTTACCGCTTGGCGATACCCCTCTATGACAAATGTAATTATAACAAGGCTGTAAAGTCTGTGCAAGGGCTTTTTTGCTTTTTGTTGCGTCTCTGCGACCGATAGGATATAATACTTCCAAATGACTAATTGGGAGTGATGTGCGTGCACGATCATATTCAAATTGCTGTTGCCATGAGCATTTATATTGCCGTGCTTATTTGGATTGGTGTGTATTTTGCCGGCCGAGCCAGCCAGAGCAGTGAGTCCTATTTTTTAGGCGGACGAAGTTTAGGGCCTCTGGTCACGGCTATGAGCGCGGAAGCGTCAGACATGAGCGGCTGGCTTCTCATGGGCTTGCCCGGTGTGGCCTATTGGATGGGCCTTTCCAATGCCTTTTGGACGGCCTTGGGCCTGGGCGTTGGAACGTACATAAATTGGCTCATTGTGGCCAAACGTCTGCGCGTATATTCTCATCTGGCCGGTGACGCCATCACCGTTCCGGATTATATGAGCAATCGCTTTCAGGAAAAACGCCCCATTATAAAAGTGGTGGCGGCCTTGGTGATTCTTATCTTCTTTACCGTCTATGCGGCCAGCTGCTTTGTGACCATCGGCAAGCTTTTTTCCACCATCTTCGACCTGCCCTATATGCCTATGATGATCATCGGCGCGGCCTTTGTCATCTTTTACACCGTTGTGGGCGGTTTTTTAGCGGAGAGCGTGGCAGACACCCTGCAAGGTTTCATTATGTTTTTTGCGCTCTCTACGGTGATGACTCTGTGCGTTACCCACGTCGGCGGACTGGAGCAAGCCTTGGAAAATGCCCGCAAAATCCCCGGTTTTTTTGAATTCTTTATGACCGCCAACCCCACCGTAGAGGCCGGCGGCGTCCAAACCTTAGTGAATGGCGTGCCCCAATTCGGCACCCCCAATCCCTTCGGCTTTTTGGTGGTGCTTTCCACCTTATCCTGGGGCCTGGGTTATTTTGGCGTACCCCAGGTGCTTTTGCGCTTTATGGCCATTCGCGATAAAAAAGAAATTGCGCTGTCTCGTCGCATTGCAACCGTCTGGGTCTTTATCTCTCTCTTTGCGGCAGTGGCCATCGGCCTGCTGGGCCGTATGATTTACCCGGCTGCACTGCATACCGCCAGCGAAGCGGAAAGCATTTTCATACTGTTAAGCACCTCTATGGTGCCTCCTCTTTTGGCAGGCTTTATTATGGCCGGCATTTTGGCCGCCACCGCCAGTTCATCCGACTCTTATTTGCTGATTTCCGCATCGGCAGTGGCTAAAAATATTTACCAGGGCGTGCTCAAAAAAGATGCAGGCGAACGTGAGGTGCTGCGTCTGTCCCGTTTGGTGCTTTTGGCTGTGGCGCTGGTGGCCATGATTTTGGCTTCCGACCAAAACAGCGTCATTTTTAATATTGTTTCTTTTGCCTGGGCAGGTTTTGGCGCTTCCATCGGACCTGTGGTGCTCCTTTCTCTTTTCTGGCGCCGCATGACAGGCCGCGGTGCTTTGACAGGCATGGTGGTCGGCGGCATAACGGTCGTCGTTTGGCGCATGTTGCTGGCCCCTATGGGCGGTGTTTTCGCCATCTACGAACTCTTACCGGGCTTTGTCTTTGCCGTGCTCGCCATTGTGTTGGTGAGCCTTACCGAACCGCCTTCCGATGAAGTGACGCAAGTATTTGACCGGTATCAGCGCGACTTGCATAAATAATGTTTTGGCACGTCGTGACGACGTGCCATTTTTATATGACAATCATCATAAATGGCGGCACGGACGTTGACAACGCCATATTCTTATGGTATATTTATTGTACTATGAACACAGAACAAAAACAATCCGGGATGAGGTGAGTAGATGTGGCTCATGTATTTGACAACAACACCCCTATATATTTACAATTACAACATATTTTCGAGAAGAAAATTGTCTCAGGAGATCTGCGCCCCGGCGATCAGATGCCCACTGTGCGGGAAATAGCTGTCCAATACGGCGTCAATCCCAATACCGTGCAGCGTGCCCTGACCGAGTTGGAAAGAGAAGGGTTGGCTTTTTCCCGACGCACCAGCGGACGTTTCATTACCGAAGACGATGACGTCATCAAACAAAAACGTCACCATTTGGCACAACAGCTGATGGCCGCCTTTATATCGAATATGACAGCCTTCGGCTATACTTTTGACGAATTGGTTTTAGAGTTAAAAACCAACTGGAGGGATGAGCATGGCAATGATTGACGTAGCAAATCTGACAAAGGTCTATCGCAAAAAGAAATGTGCCTTAAAAGACATCACTCTGTCCTTGGATACCGGCAATGTGGTGGGTCTTTTCGGCCCCAACGGCAGCGGCAAATCAACTTTTTTTAAAATTTTAGCCGGTTTGGAGACCATCTACAGCGGCAGCGTATCCATTGATGGCGGCCCTGTCGGGTTACGCTCCAAAGAAATGGTTTCTTATATGTCGGAGCATTTTTATTTGCACAATCATTATACGGCAAAAAAAGCCATTCGCCTCTATGATGATTTTTATGCGGATTTTAATATGGAAAGGGCCTATGAGCTTCTGGAAAATTTCCAATTGCCGGCCACCACATCGATCAAAAGCTTCTCCAAAGGTATGATGGAAAAACTGCACGTGCTCTTAACCATCAGCCGTGATGCACGGGTCTACCTTTTAGATGAGCCTTTAGGCGGCATCGATCCGGCCACACGGCAAGAGATTTTAATGGAGCTGGTGCGGCGCTATCGTCCGGAATCTCTCACCATCGTCACCACGCATATGATCACCGAAATGGAAAGCATTTTTGACCATGCCCTATATCTGCGCGACGGGCAATTGGTGCTGGAAGGCTCCGCCGAAGATTTGCGCCTGCAACGTGGCAAAAGTTTAAATGAACTCTTTTTGGAGGTGTGTCGCTAATGCAAACGTTATTTAAATATGATTTCCGTGCCACAGCGCGCTATTTGACACCCCTCTATTTATTTGATGCCATCATCCTCATCGTTGCGTTTGCATTGTGGTCTTTCGATTTGACGCAACAGAATTTAATATCCACCGTTTTCAGCTTTTTATTCGCCATAAGCATTGCCCTCACGGCACTTGTCCCTTTTTTGGTGCTGCTCATGCTCTACTATGAACGCATGCACGGAAACTACGCCAGTCTTACGCATTCTTTTCCGTTGCCATCCGGTCAAAAACTGGACAGTCAAATTTGGAATTTTTTTGTATGGTCTGTCTTGACCACATTGATTTTCACCGTTCAGATCGGTGTGCTGATCTGGGGACGCACCAACATTTCACTTGATCAAATCAATGAGTTCGTAGGACACGTCTTAAATTATTTAAATCTCTCTTATTGGGGATTGAGCGCCCTGGTGGCCCTGATGCTGATCATGTGCATTGCCTTCATTTTCATGGAGGCCATTCAATATTTTGGGCTCATCACTTTATCCGTGCGTCTGTTCACCACACGCCACGTGCTCGTTGGTTTTATCTTTCTCTACATTCTTTTGACTATTTTTACATTGATATCGAGCTACGCTCTTTATCTGCTCTTCCCGTATTATTTCTCCATTGATTTGTCCGCACACCATTTGGCCGTATCTTGGTTTGTCTCCGGAGATCATTTTAGCTATTTTGAAATTCTGTCACATGAGTCTTATTTTAATGTGCCCTGGGTCTCTCTCTGCACCGGCGTGTTGACAACGGCGGCATTCTATGCCCTCACCCGCTATCTGCTCTCCAAAAAGGTTTCGATCAAATAATCGGATATTGCGAAGCCGTTCCAAAATTCTTATAAACGCCGTACACGACAGCCATATGCTGTCGTGTATTTTTTAATGGAATTTTATAAATAATTCCAATCAATCAGAGAACGCCCTCTGTGCTATACTGAACACATCAAAGCTCGAAGGAGGATTCACCGATGAATGATTTATCTCTCACTCGCCCGGTATGGGAAGAAGTTTATTTGGACGCCTTTGCCCACAATATGCGCACCATTCGCGCACATGTTGATGCCCGCTGCTTGATGACCGCCGTCGTCAAAGCCAATGCCTATGGTCATGGGGCCAAAAAAGTGGCGCCTGTCTTATTGGCAAACGGCGCCGATCGTCTGGCTGTGGCCACCTTGGAAGAAGCATTGGAGCTGCGTCAATCCGGTATATCTGCGCCCATTCTCGTTTTAGGCGCCAGCGAATCTGCACGTGCCCGCGAAATTGTGGCCCACGACATTCATCAAACCGTCTTCACTTATGCATTTGCCAAAGCTCTGTCTGACGAAGCCGTTCATCAAAATAAAGATGCCCGTATTCACATTAAAGTGGACAGCGGCATGGGACGCATCGGCTTTTTACCCGTTGAGGAATCGCTGGATGAAATTGCTCGCATCTTCCAGCTGCCCCATCTGATTTTCGAAGGCCTTTACAGTCATTTTTCCACCGCCGACGAAGCTGACAAGGCCTACAGCCAAGAACAATTCCGTCGCTACAACGTCATTCGCGACGGCTTGGCGGCCCGCGGCCTCACCCCCAATGTGGCCCATATTGCCAACAGTGCCGCCATCATTGATCTGCCCGACTATCATCTGGATATGGTGCGCGCCGGTGTCATCCTTTACGGAGAAATGCCGTCTGACGAAGTCCAAAAAAATGTGTTGGCTCTGAAACCCACCATGACCTTAAAGGCCCGCATCACCAATGTCAAATGGCTGGAAGACCATGAAGCCGTCAGCTACGGCCGCAAATTCTACACGGAAGGCCGGCGCAAAATCGCCACCTTGCCCATCGGTTATGCCGACGGCTACACGAGATTGTTGTCCAACAAAGCGGATATACTCGTTGGCGGCCGGCGTTGCCCCATCGTCGGCAACGTGTGCATGGATCAATGCATGATCGATGTGACCGACGTGGCCGACGTACACATTGGCGATGAAGCGGTTCTTATTGGCCGTCAGGGTGATGAAGCTGTAACCGCAGCAGAACTGGCTAAGATCCTGGGCACCATCAATTATGAAGTCCTTTGCATGCCCCATCGTCGCATTCCTCGTGTTTATATGGAAGAGGGACAGATTTTAGATATTGTTGACGAACTCCTTTAAGGAATACGAGCAGAAACAAAACGCGCATCCGTGTAAGGATGCGCGTTTTGTCTGTCATTCGAATCTGTGCTATAATGGGCCCATCTCAAATGCAGAAGACATCTCGCAAATACGGTTAATCGGCCGTTCATCACCGTCATCAGGAAGGAATCCACATGATCCATTCATTTTCGTATGCCTTAAAAAAAACGCTGTCAAAAAACAGCGCGGGCGCCGCTCGTCATCTGACACGCACCATTAAAAATCAAGACACCCGCTTCCTGCCGGTGCTCTTAGGTACCGACGCCAATTGTTACGGCATGGCCCGTGCCTTTCACGAAGCCTACGGCATCACGTCGTTGGCGCTGGGAAAATATCCCCTCTTGGAAACGCGCCACAGCCGCATTGTGGAAGTGCACACCCATCCCGAGTTTGAAAAACCTGCCGTCTTTTTAGACACGCTGGACAAAGTGGCGAGTCTCTATCAGGGGTATTACAACCACCTTATTTTAATTGCCTGCGGCGATCGCTATGCCGAACTTCTTTCGATGCATCGCGATGTATTGCGCGCCCGTTTTATCGTGCCCTATGTCGCCGATGACTTGCGCCGGCGCTTGGAGAACAAAGCGGATTTTTACGCCATGTGCGAAGCCCACGGCTTGCCCCATCCTAAAACGGTGGTGCTTCAAAAGGGGATGCCCATTCCGCCCCTGCCTTTCGATTTTCCTGTGGCCTTAAAAGCCAACGATTCCATTGAATATGTGCTTTTAGATTTTCCCGGCAAGAAAAAAAGCTATCAAATAACGAACGCAGAAGAATTGGCTGCAACCGTGGGGCGCATTTACGACGCCGGCTATGGCGGCGCCCTGATTATTCAGGATTTCATCCCCGGAGGCGATGAGAATATGTTTGTTCTCAACAGCTATTCCAACGCCCAAGGCAAGGTGCAGATGATGTGTCTGGGCCAAAATGTGCTGTCGGATTTAACGCCGGCCGGCATCGGCAATTACAATGCCGTTATACAAAAAGGCGACAGCGGCCTTTACGACACCTATCAAACCTTTCTGGAAACCGTTGGTTTTGAAGGCTTTTCCAATGTGGATGTAAAGTTGGATCCGCGCGATGGTCAATATAAGGCCTTCGAAATCAACATCCGACAGGGACGCTCCAGCTATTTTGCCACCGCCAGCGGTTGTAATTTGGCCAGTTGGTTGGTACGCGACCAAATTGAAGGCATCAATCTTTCTCAACCCCATCGTCACCACAATCCTTATTTGTGGCTACACGTGCCCAAAACATTGGTGCTGGACTATGCGCCTGACGTTCTTATGCCGGAAGTGCGCCGGCTTTTAAACGAAAAGCGTGTGTCCAATACCCTTCTCTACTCAGCAGATCAAAATCCGCTGCGTGAGTGGCGCATCAACCGTTTTTACCGGCAACAGCGTGCCCGTTACGAAGAAAATCGCTGATCATATCATTAATATATCACGGCATGACGCACGGAAAAATTCTTTGCGCCAACAGCAAAAAGCAACAGCCATCATTCAAAACAAAAAAGCGCTCAGAGAATTCTGAGCGCTTTTCAATTTTTACGAATGACCACCTGTGTGATGGATATCATCGCGTTCAGAAGTCTCACCGGCTTGGATAGGCGCACAAGAGCCGCATCCACATGCGCTGCTGCCGCAGCCATTTTTGCTGCCGCAACCGCAAGAACTCCCGCCTCTCATATTCTTGATGATATGTCTCATGGCCAAGGCCAAGAGGGTCAGAACAATCAACAAGGTGATGAGGGTTGGTGCATTCATCGCTAAAATCATGCCTGTCACTCCTTTATTCGCATCGACATCACCAACAAACGACACCGGCTTAGAAGAACAAGCGGCCGATTTGGAAGACCAAGAGCGCCACCACATACGCGAAAATCGTCTGATACGCGATGGCAAAAAGCGTCCACTTGCCGCTCATCATTTCACGGCGAATGGCACCGATGGCAGCAAAGCAAGGGGCGCAAAGCAGGTTAAAGATCATATAACTCATACCCGCTGCCGGTGTGAAATGAACAGCCACTTGCTGCAAAAGTCCGGCGCTGTTTTCATCTGCATCGGCAATGCCGTAAAGCACGCCCAGCGTAGCCACCAGATTTTCTTTCGCCACCAAACCGCTGATGGCGCCGGCAGCTGCCTGCCAGGTGCCCCAGCCCAGGGGTGCAAAGAGAGGTGCAAACACACCGCCGATGGCTGCGAGCATCGATTGATCTTCGTCCACGGCCTGTAAATGAATGTTGTAGCTGGAAAGGAACCAAACAGCAGCCGCGCAGACAAAGATAATCGTACCGGCTTTATAAATAAATACTTTCGCCTTTTCCCACATCATAAATATGAGGTTGGTGAGTTTGGGCATACGATATTCCGGAAGTTCG
>JAEZVS010000072.1 GCA_023443145.1 Bacillota bacterium
ACCTTTACCAATGAAATGATCGACGCTTTACGCGACAATCGTACTGCTCGTTTTCGCGGCAAATATCGCAAGGTGGATTTACTCTTAATCGACGACATTCAATTTTTAGCAAAAAAAGAAGGTATCCAGGAAGAATTTTTCCATACCTTTAATGAGCTTCACCAAGCGAATAAGCAAATCATTATTTCATCTGACCGACCTCCCAAGGAAATTCCAACATTAGAGGAGAGATTGCGTACCCGCTTTGAATGGGGCCTCATCACCGATATTCAATCCCCGGATTTGGAAACGCGCATTGCTATTTTGCGCAAAAAAGCACAGATGGACAACCAAATTGTAGGTGATGATGTCACCATGTTTATGGCTGAGCACATGGAAACAAACATCCGTGAATTAGAAGGTGCTTTATTGAGTCTCACCGCCTACGCAAATATGAATGATTTGCCGGTGAGTGTAGACGTTGCCCGAAGTTTTTTGGAAAAATATGTGACCATGGATAAAAAACGTCAGGTAACAGGCACTGCCATCCAAGAAAAAGTATGTGATATATATAATGTCAGCCCTAATGCACTGGCGGGTAAAAGCCGCAAACGAGAAATTGTTTTTCCGCGCCAATTAGCCATGTATCTATGCCGCGAGCTTACCGATATGAGTTTGCCTAAAATAGGTGATATTTTTGGCGGCCGTGACCATTCCACCGTCATTCATGCCGTTGAAAAAATTGAACAGGAAATGAACGATGATCCGATGTTTCGTGCCACCGTCAATAATATTATGAAAGAATTTTCCCATTCTTAAATTGTGGATTCTTTTCCTTCTTGCTTTTTTATCCACTGCTTTGTGGATAAGTATAAAAGAAAGCGTGACAACGGGTTTTGTTGTCCACAAAATTATCCACAAGCTTGTGGATGACAATAGACTCGGATTTATATTCTATAATTTTAGCTCAACCATGCTGTTTTTAGCCTTGTATATGATTTTGTGGACAAGGTGTGAATAAGCTCTGTTTTATACACATTTAAAAAAAAGCTGTGAAAATAGTGGATAAATCGTTCCTATTATCCACAGACCTTTCCACAAGTTATTTTGCGTATATAGACGAATTTCTTTAACTTTTCAACTTTTCCACTCTGCCTACTACTACTGTTACTATATCATCATAGAAGAAGAGGAATAACGCATGAAATTTCAAGCCATCAAAACGAACCTCAGTCAAGGTCTCTCTACTGTATTAAAAGCGGTCTCATCAAAAAACACATTACCTATTTTATCAGGCATTCATCTATCGGCTCAAGACGGCCACATCATACTTTCCGCCACCGATATGGATATTCGAATGGTGGTGCGTGTTCCGGCGAATGTCATAGAAGAAGGTGATACGGTATTGCCGGGACGAAATCTGGGAGAATTGGTGCGCCGTTTACCTGACGACAATATTTCTTTTGACCAAACCAGCCACAATGGCACCGATCGTATGGTCATTACTTATGGTGATGCGAAAGCTGAACTCTTAGGCTGGCCGGGCAGAGAATTTCCTACTTTGCCCGATGTTAACGTAGTGGCGCATTACCACATGAGCGGAAAACTCTTAAAAGAAGCAGTGAATCTCACTTCTTTTACCATCAATGTTGATGAAATTCGCGCCGCTTTTACAGGTCTTTTATTTGAAGTAGCGGGACAAGAGCTCACCATGGTGGGTACGGATTCTTTTCGATTGGCTTTGGTGCGGCGCGCCATTGATAATCCGCAAGAAAAAGATTGTGCCCTCATCATACCGGTGCGCGCATTAAATGAAGTGGCGCGTTTGGTTGATCCTGAAGAAATGGTTTCTATTGTTCACTCAGATGGCCGTGTGAGCTTTGAAATGGGTGCCGGAGTGGTGACCACCAATCTCATTCGTGGGGAATATCCACCGTATCGACGGGTGATTCCTGAAGGATATCAAAGTTATATGAAGGTGCATCGGGATTTGTTACAGGCATCTGTGGAACGGGCCACGCTCTTCAGCAAAGAAAAAGACGGCACGTCTGTGATCAACTGTGCCCTTCACAACGGTATTTTTTCCATTGATACGGAAAGTGAACAGGGGCGTGTTCATGAGCGGGTAAATGTATATCATGAAGGAGAAGAAGTGGATATTTCTTTTAATGCCCGTTTTATTACTGATTGTTTGAAGGCACTGCATGAAGATGAATTGGACATTACTTTTAACGGCGCCATGGGTCCGGCTATTGTACGTCCGCAAGCGGACGATTCTTATCTTTACCTTATTTTGCCGCTGAGAAGATAATGAATATTAAGAGTCTATCTTTTAGTCATTATAGAAATTATGAGCTTTTAACCTTGTCGCCACACCATCGTCTAAATGTGGTGATGGGACCCAATGCGCAAGGAAAAACCAATTTATTGGAAGCCATTTATGTGATGGCGGTGGGCATGAGTTTTCGCGCCCATAAAGAGGCAGAGCTTTTACGCTGGAAAGATGATTGGTTTCGTCTGGATTCTCAATTCCAAGTGGAAGACAGCGGCCGTCTTCTATCTTTTTCTTATGTGAGTGATGGTGCAAAAAAAAGGAAATTAAGTTTAAATGGAGTGCAATATCGCCGTTGGGAAGATTTACCGGAACGATTGCAAGTGGTGCTTTTTACGCCGGATGATTTGAATATTGTAAAAGGTTCTCCTGAGCGCAGACGTCGCTTTTTAGATATGGAGCTTTCAACATTGCTTCCCGGTTTTTCTACACTTTGCCGCAATTACAGACGGACGCTGTATCAACGCAACGAGTTGCTTAAAGATGTGCGTGCCCGCCGTGTTCCTGCTGATGATTTGGCGGTATGGGATGAGGCGTTATCTCAATATGGGGCACATATTATTTATGAAAGGCTCCGGCTTTTACATTTATTGGTACCTCAAGCGCGGCGTATCCACACATATATGACCAAACAGTCAGCCAGTTTTGATATCACCTATCAATCCTCTTTAGGGACGGCAGTATTGGGAATGAATGAAAGTGATTTGAAAGCACGTTTTTTAGATCACCTTATAAAAAAGCGGGCAGAGGAAATCAACCGTGGTGTTACTTTGGTCGGGCCTCATCGTGATGATTTGGTGATTTATGAAAATAAGAATGATTTGCGCACCTATGGCAGTCAGGGGCAACAGCGTACAGCAGTGTTGGCGCTAAAATTATCGGAAATTGAGGCTTTTCGTCGTCTTTACGGAAGAGCGCCTATTTTACTCTTAGATGATGTGATGAGTGAGTTGGACCAAAGCCGCCAGGATATGCTGCTGCATGCTGTGGTGCACAACGACATGCAAACATTTCTGACCACCACCCATCTTACTTTTACAACGTCCAATCAACCCGAAAAATTTATTTTTTCTATTAAAGAAGGAAAAATCATTTCAAGCGATTAGTTTGTCTGTTATTTAACGGAAATATCCGCAAATAACAGACTTTTTTTTTATACCAGCAGTCGATTGTAATTGAAAAATATGGTATAATATGAAGGGTATGTCTATCGCATGCTCAACTGCAAGAGTTAAGGAGGCTTTGTCGTGGCAGACGAAATAAAAAAAGACCAGGTGTATACAGGTGAACAGATTCAGGTGTTGGAGGGCTTGGAGGCGGTGCGCAAACGTCCGGGCATGTATATTGGTACCACCGACAGCGCCGGTTTACACCATTTGGTCAATGAGATTGTCGATAATTCCATAGACGAGGCTTTGGCAGGATATGGCAAAACCATCGACGTGGTGATTCATGAAGATAACAGCATTTCTGTACAAGACGAAGGGCGCGGTATTCCGGTGGATATTCATCCCAAAGTGGGACGCCCGACGTGCGAAGTGGTTATGACGGTGCTGCATGCAGGCGGAAAGTTCGGCGGTGGAGGTTATAAGGTCTCCGGCGGCCTCCATGGCGTGGGGATGAGTGTGGTTAATGCTTTATCAGAATCAATGAAGGTACGTATTTGCCGCGATGGTGCCTATTATGAACAGTCTTTTGCTTACGGAAAACCCACCAGCGATGTGGAAAAAACCGGAGAATGTGATAAAACAGGCACGTGGATTTGGTTTCAGCCCGATCCCACTATTTTTAAAGAAGGGATCGTGTATCAATTTGACCGTTTGGCTGACCGTCTATCCGAGTTGTCTTTTTTAAATCGGGGAATCACGCTTAGCTTGGAAGATCGACGTGAGGGTCAGACACAGAAAAAAACATTTCATCACAAAGATGGTATTGCTGAATATGTACCTTGGTTGAATCGCAGCAAGACGCCAATCCATCGTGATATTATTTTATTTGAGAATGAAAAAGAAGGTGTGATGGTTGATATTGCCATGCAATACACAAAGAGCTACAGTGAAAATGTGTATTCTTACACCAACAACATTCACACCATCGAGGGGGGCACCCATGAGGTGGGCTTTAAGACGGCGCTCACCCGCTCGGTCAACGACTACGCTCGGCGTATGGGTCTTTTAAAAGAAAAAGAAGAAAATTTAAGCGGTGAAGACATTAGAGAAGGGCTTACAGCGGTTATTTCCATTAAAGTTCCGGAACCTCAGTTCGAAGGTCAAACAAAAACCAAGTTGGGCAACAGCGAGGTGCGGGGTATTGTGGATTCTATTGTGGGCCAGGGTGTGGGTATTTTCCTGGAAGAACATCCCTCTGATGCCAAATCGATTGTAAATAAAGCCAAAGAAGCGCGCAAAGCGCGAGAAGCGGCGCGTAAAGCCCGTGATATGACACGGCGTAAAAGTGCGTTGGAATCCACCAGCTTGCCGGGTAAATTAGTGGATTGCTCGGTGAAAGATCCGTCTTTTTCCGAGCTTTTCATCGTAGAGGGTAACTCGGCCGGCGGTTCTGCCCAAGACGGACGAAATAGGCGGTATCAAGCCATCTTACCCCTTCGCGGAAAAATTTTAAATGTGGAAAAAGCTCGTTTGGACCGCATTTTATCCAGCGAAGAAATTCGAAATTTAATCACCGCCATTGGCACCGGTGTGGGCGATCAGTTTGACTTGGAGCGTTGCCGTTATCATAAAATTATCATCATGACCGATGCCGATGTGGACGGCGCCCATATTCGTACGTTGCTCCTTACCCTTTTTTATCGTTATATGCGCCCCATTATTGATGCCGGTTATGTATATATTGCCCAACCGCCTCTTTATAGCGTTAAGCAGGGACAAAAACTCATTTATTTATATAATGACCAGGCGTTGGATGATTATATGAAAGAAAATCCCGGAAACGCAAATAAATCGGTGAAGCGTTATAAAGGGTTGGGGGAAATGAATGCAGAACAGCTCTGGGATACGACAATGAATAATGAAAATCGCGTGCTTTTAAAGGTATCAGTGGACGATGCGGAACGGGCAGACGACGTTTTCAGCATGCTCATGGGAGAAAAAGTGGAGCCTCGTCGTGACTTCATTACCACCAATGCACGTTATGTTAAAAATTTAGATACGTAAGTAAGATTTAATTTCAATGAATCGTTCATTTTTTTCGATGATCATCGAAAAAAGGAGGTCATCTTTTGGATAATTACACCCATGGGAGCATTCGACCGGTGAATTTGGTGGAAGAAATGGAAACATCTTTTTTAGATTATTCTATGAGTGTCATCACCAGTCGGGCGCTTCCGGACGTGCGTGACGGATTAAAGCCGGTACACCGCCGCATTTTGTATGCGATGCAAAAAACCGGCAATACAC
>JAEZVS010000121.1 GCA_023443145.1 Bacillota bacterium
AAGCAGGTCTTTAAGCACGTCCTCGCGATCGCGAACGTAGAAGGGCACCGATTGATACATAGAACAAAACGTACAAACGTTGTGGGCGCATCCCACCGTGAGGCGTAAAATGGGATGTTTGCCTTCACTTGGGGGCCGATAGAGCACACCCATCGGTTTTTCAGTCATAAAGATACCTCCCTATGATGGGCATAACCCTGCCCGGACGAAAAAGTTTGTCTTTGGTAAAGAGACCGACGATGTATGGCAGCGCGACCAGTTTGTCACTGCGGTCAGCAAGGAAGAACCGTGCAATATAAAATCCATTTTCACGGACGGGTTTAGCGACCTTTTAAGAATGGCGTGAGGCCAGTTTTTCTATTTCCACTTCGTGTATGCGATAGATGGTCATATCATGTACGCCTTTTGCCCCATAGTGCGCGTAAAAATCCAAGGCATCCTGATTCCAATCCAGACAGCCCCATTCAATGCGCTTATAGCCGGATTTTTGGGCTATTTGTGCAAGATGAGACATCAGCTTTTCACCGAGATGATGATGGCGCAGTTCTTCTTCAATATACAAGGCGTCAATATAGTAGCCCTTTTCTCCGATAAAGGCGGAAAAACAGGGATAATAAAACATAAAGGCAACAGGCGTATGGTCCATGTAGCCGATCAATGCTCGGGCCTCACCTTCTTCTATGAGTGCAGCAAGTTTTTCTGGTGACGATGTGATGTGATCGCTCATTTTTTGGTAGGCGCCGAGTTTTTTCATAAATTGCCACATCAGTGCGCCATCATTTGCCGTAGCCGGCACAATATTAAAATCTTTCATAAAATATGCCCCTTTTAAACGTGTGATCCGACGCTTTTGCATGCGTCATTTAATTTTAGCATAAAACGACATGAAGAAATGTCAAGGATAAATTCCACAAAGATAGCATATGGGTTTTATAGATTTGGATGATGGCATGCAATGATGCAGAACTTTTGAATATTATTGGTGCAGAGGGTGTAGCATGTTGGTGGCTGTTCAGCGATTAAGCCGGAGAACCCCCGCTTCAGTTCACAGACTGAAGCGGGGGTTCTCCGGCTATTTAGAAATTGATAAGTTTAAAAACACGCGTATTTTTAATGGCGTTATAGACACCGGAAATTTTATAGTCGGTAACGGTTTCAATAAAACGCTTCAGTCGCATGGCGAAAAACCCGGTGACGGTTCTTTTGCCCAAGTGGGCAACGGCATATTTGGCACCTAGGGAACATACGGTGCCGCGGTAGATATAGTGGAAGGGTTTGCGCGGTCTGTTTTTTAATTGACGGGCAATGTTTTCTGCTGCATGGTAGCCCATTTGGGTGGCAATTTGGGCTGTGGGTGCTTCCGGACGCTCTTTGCCGGAGGCTGTAAAGACGGCACAGTCACCGACAATATAGATGTTGTCGTATCCCGGTGCAGTGAGATCCTGATTTACAGCCAACCGTCCTCGTCGAGCAACGTCGCCGAAGCATTGGGTCATAATGGGGCTGCCGCTTACACCGCCGGCCCATATGAGCGTATGGGCAAAGGATTCATGTTCCTGGCCGTCGGCAGTGGTGTATTTAAAGCTTTCAGGGGTGGCTTCTTTAATAAAGGCCGGCATCGTCAATGTGACCCCGTGGGTTTCTAAGAAATGTTTCACCTGGGCGACTTCATCGTCGCTGAACATGGGAAGAAGCTTTTGATCGGCCGAGATACAGTGAATGGTCACATAATCCCTATTTATGTCGTATTTTTTACAGAGAATGGGCACACGGTCAATAATTTCACCTAAGAGTTCAATGCCTGTAAAGCCGGATCCCCCTACAATAATGGCTATATCCTTTGGATCGCGGTCAATGTGATCAGTGAAAGCATACTTGCGAAATTGATCTTCCATATGGCGGGAAATCTCTTCGCTTTCAGCAATAGATTCAATCTGAAAAGCGTGCTTGTCCATGCCTTTGATTCCGAATGTTTCCGGCACAAATCCCAGAGCAATCACCAGAATATCATAATGAATGGGTCCGCGGCTGGTTTGGATTATTTTGGTTTCGCGATCGATGGATTCCACGGTGGTTTTCATGACCTGAACATGGGGTTTTTTGATCACTTGTACCAAATCATAGCAAATGTCCTGCGGTGCAGCATTGCCCATGGCCACTTCGTGTAGGCAGATGGCGTTGGCATGATAGCTGTTTTTATCAATTAGGATGACTTCGGCGTCTTTGGGCTTGGTTAATTGTTCCAGCCGATGGGCAACACATAGTCCGCCATAGCCGGCCCCTAAAATCACGATGCGTGGTCGCTTGAACATGTAACCTCTCCTATTCGCAAATGATTGTGCAAAGATACTGACAATTTAGTTATACCAAATGGCAAGAGGATTGAAAAGTATTAAATGCAATTATAGAAAATATCGTTCAAATAAAAATAATGAAAGAATGGTTATGTCCGCCACGAAACAGAAACCGGCTGTGTGCCGGGTGCAAAGGTTTATGTAGCCAGGCGGCTGATATGCTGAGTGTAGGCTCAGAATAGGGACTTGGTATTTATGGCCGAACAGGGTATCAGAGGCAAGAATTTTTATCTAATTCTCAAAACCAGATTGACTGATTTTAGCAATTCGTTTATACTGCAAATGCAAGAAAAGGAGGGAAGGTCCGTGTCATATTTGGATGACGAATTGACGCGCTGGGGTCAAGAGCTGGAGAATGTTCACCTGCCGCGCTGGGATGACCTGCCCGATTTTTTGCTCTATATGGATCAGGTGATTGCGTTGGTGAACGATTATTTGGCTTTTAGTCATATGCGCCCCGACGAAAAGTTTCTTACTCCGGCAATGATCAACAACTACGTCAAATTGAAAATGATGCCCAAACCGGTAAAAAAACGCTACAACCGTGTTCATATGGCACACTTGATTATTATCTTGCTGCTCAAGCCGGTATTGTCGATTGCTGAAATTAAGGAAGGTATTCAGTTGCAAGTGATCGCTTTTCAAGGTGGATACAAGCCGGCCTATAATTTATTTTGTAAGCAATACGAGTGCACCCTTCACTATATGGCGCGGGTAGCCCAGGGCGAGCATGTTTCGGATCCGATCATGGAAAAACTGCGTGTGGAGATGTTGGGCACCTACATGGCCGGTCTTTCAGTGGCCAGTAAATTGTTCGCCCAAAAAGTGTTGCTTATTCTAGAAGAAGGCGCCGGACGTACAGAGGACAAAGACAAGAGAATTGGGGGGTCAGAGGGCCATGAATGATCAAAAAATAGCCGTCGTCGTTGATAGTGGCTGCGATTTACCGGAAAATCTGCGCACGCGGGACGATGTATTTGTATTGCCTTTTCATATTATTTATAAAAATGCCGAATATATAAGCAACGTGGATATCACATCTGAAGAAGTGATGGCGCGTCTGAAAGAAGAGGTGCCCACCACGTCATTGCCTTCAGGTGAAGACATTTTAAATGTGTTCGATCAAGTAAAGGCTGCAGGCTTTGCGCATGCATTGGTGGTCAACATCTCAGCGGCCCTTTCCGGAACCCATAATTTGGTTAACCTGATTTCCCAAAATTATGAAGGCCTTGATATTCACACGGTAAACACCAAAAGCATTGGCATCGGCGCCGGTTTCTTTGCCGTTGATGCCTTGGCGCTCATTGATGAGGGCGCTTCTTTTGAAGACATTTGCGCTCGCATGACGGCGCAAGTATCTGAATCTAAAGTGTTTTTTTCACTGATGACCTTGGAATATTTGCAAAAAGGAGGACGCATTGGACTCGTTTCCTCTATTTTGGGGTCGGCGCTGCGCATTAAGCCGGTTATTTCCTGTAACGAAGACGGTGTGTATTATACCGTCAAAAAAACGCGCGGCCGTAAACAATCGTTGGCAGAACTCGTGAATTTGGCGGAACAATTTGCGGCAGGTGCCAAACGCTATCGTCTGGCGATGTGTTTTTCAGCGCACCCGGAAGAAGCAACGGCCATTCGGGAAGAGGTTAAGGCACGCTTTAAAAACTTTGTGGGTCAGATTCTGGATATTCAAATTGATGCTTCGTTGGGAATTCATACAGGACCGAACCTTATTGGTCTGAGTGTCTATCGTTTGCCGGATCATCGCTGATGATTATTGTCTTTAGGTGATGGCATAAAAAACCACGACAGGAGGTTTGCGGTGAAGATCCTATTAACCAATGATGATGGCGTTTTTGCGCCCGGTTTGCGCTATGTGGCGGCTCTTTTGCAACAGTCTCACGAATTGACGGTGGTGGCTCCATTGGAAGAGCAAAGCGGCAAAAGCCGTGCGATTACGCTCTATCGACCTTTGGCGGTGCGCAAAGCGCATATTCCGGATATAGATGCCCCTACTTACAGTGTCAATGGGACACCGGCTGACTGTGTGCGGGTAGGTTTGCTTTATCTTTTAAAAAATGAAGCGCCGGATCTTATTGTTTCCGGCATCAATTGTGGTCTCAATACGGCCAACGATG
Organism: Bacillota bacterium; assembly: GCA_023443145.1. GTDB lineage: Bacteria > Bacillota > Peptococcia > Peptococcales > Peptococcaceae > Peptococcus. The sequence continues at coordinate 4,490 of JAEZVS010000121.1, forward strand.
TGCCATATTCAGGTACGGTGAGTGCAGCAGTAGAGGCCCTGCACTTTAATAAGCCTGCCATTGCGTTATCGGCTTTGCGCAAAGGTGCTCAAGCGGCTTACGATACTTCTTGCCAAGCTTTGGATGAGGTGTTGAATCGATTGCCTGACGCTTTTTTTGACTATGCGTTTGCGTTGAACATCAATACGCCTTTTTGTACTCCTGAGGCAGTGCAGGGCATGAAAGTATTACCCAGCCGTATGAATATCTCAGACGAATATGAAGAAGTGGGCACCATTGGCGATGAGGTGCATATTCGTGTGTGCAACCGCTATCCTAAAGAAGCACGTGCAAACAGTGATTTGGCTTGGCTGCGGGAAAATTACGTGACCTTGAGTCCGTTGACCGATGGCTGTAAAGCACATGAACAATTGGATTTGGTGACCCGCTGGTTGGATAAATGATTGATATATAAAGATGGTCATTTTTATGTGTCGGATCTGCGAAGACGATATCCATTTTGACGTAAAAAACGGAATTTACTACACAGAGACCATATTATGACGGATCGGGGCTTGACAAGAAAAAACAATCTGTTAAAATAATATCTTGTTAGCCGAGGTGTAGCTCAGTTTGGTAGAGTGCTACGTTCGGGACGTAGATGTCGCAGGTTCGAATCCTGTCACCTCGATGCAAGGCTTGTGTAAAGGCACAGGCCTTGTTTTTTTGCACTTTTATATCACAATCGGCTGTTGCACATTGCCGCTTGAGTGAAATACTTATAGAAAGCATAAAAGCACCGTCCGCATCAAACGGCATAAAAAGCGGAGTATAAAAAAGACACGTCTTCTCAAACGTTAAAGAGAGAAGACGTGTCTTTTGTTTGATAGGCAGCGTTTTAATTAAGCGTTTTCAGCTGCTTTTTTGCCAGTAACGGCACGAATGACCAATAAAGTGCCGATCATGATCACAAAGCCTAATGGCAGGCAAATCATCCAGTTGCGTACGAAGCCTGCAAGGAGATATATAGCCAGCGATACGGAGGCGGCGGTCAAGGTATAGGGCAGCTGGGTGGATACGTGCTGAATATGGTCGCACTGGCCGCCGGCAGATGCCATGATGGTGGTGTCGGAAATGGGAGAGCAGTGGTCGCCGCATACAGCGCCGGCCATGCAGGCAGAGATGGATATAATCATCAACTCATTGGAAAGATCGCCGCCGAAGACACTGACTACGATAGGAATAAGGATACCGAATGTGCCCCAAGAGGTGCCGGTGGCAAAACTCAGGCCACAGCCCACTAAGAACACCAGGGCCGGTAACAAGGAGATTAAGGTTTCAGAATGTGCGGTGCTGGAAACGATATTCGCCACATATTCTTTGGCGCCTAAGGAGTCGGTCATGTTTTTTAAGGTCCAGGCAAACGTTAATATTAAAATTGCGGGCACCATTGATTTAAAGCCTTCCGGTAAAGCCCCCAGGGTGGAGCGGAAATCCAAAGCGCGGGTGGCCATCATAAAAATCATGGTAAAGACTAGGGTTGCGAATGAACCGAATACCAGGCCAACAGATGCATCAGATTCGGAAAAAGCGGTGACAAAGTCGTTGCCTTCAAAGAAACCGCCGGAATAAATCATACCGATGGTGCAGCTGATGATGAGCACAATAACAGGCAGAACCAAATGCATCACTTTGCCGCGGGGATTGACCTCATCGTCGGTGATTTTATCTGCACCGGTGATGCTGGCATGGTACTTTTTGTGACTTTTATTGAGAATATCGCTCATTTCAGCCAACTTCATGGGTCCATAGTCAAAACGTGCCACAGCTAAGGTGATCACCATGGTGAGAGTGAGCAAGGCGTAAAAATTGTAAGGAATGGCACGAATGAACAGGGTGAGACCATTGGCTCCTTCCACAAAGCCGGATACGGCAGCGGCCCACGATGAAATGGGGGCGATGATACATATCGGCGCAGCGGTGGAGTCAATAATATAACTGAGTTTTGCGCGAGAAATGCCTTGTCGATCGGTGATGGGACGCATGACGGTGCCCACGGTCAGGCAGTTAAAATAATCGTCAATAAAGATTAAAATCCCTAAAGCCACCGTCATCAGCTGGGCGCCAACTTTGCTGTGTACACGGGTGGCAGCCCAACGGCCGAATGCAGCAGAGCCGCCGGCACGGTTCATCAATACCACCATGACACCTAAAATCACTAAAAAGATCAGAATACCAATATTGTAAGGCTCGCTTAAAGCGCCGGCGGTTACCCCTTCATCACCGGAAACGCCCATCATACCATCGGCAAATACGTGGTGCATGGCGGCGACCACATTAAAATCTGTGTAAAGCAGCCCACCCACAAAGATACCGATAAAGAGAGATGAGTACACTTCTTTGGTGATGAGTGCCAGCGCAATGGCAATGACCGGTGGCAACAATGACCATATTGTGGCGTAAAATTCCACAACCAACACATCCTTTCAAAATAAAATTGAGCAATAAAAAAAGTCATGATGTGCTCATGACCAATTTAGACGTATGCCAACTGCAAGGTCATGATAGCACTCCATTTGCATGACAGTCCGCAAGATATTCTCTTACGGCCCAACACGATTGCTTCAGGCCGGCTCATCGTGTTTCGGCGGTGGCCCTTTCAGCTGGTCGATGCCTGTCGATAATCCAGCTTACTGATGCATCCCGCACCTCTATCATTAAGAAGCAGTATAGTACACCTTTGCACTCTATGCAAGGCTTTTTTGGGGAAAAGTTACAAATAACGAAAAACATCTATTATTTACAAGGTTTATCAAGTCATAGAGGCCTTTTTATGACCGGCCTTTATTAAATGTAAAGCATCTCTTGCGCTGCTGTTTGTCTCCGAATGAACAGGCGCGTTTTTTCATGGATCCGGAAGCCATGAGCTGGGTTTATGTATTGTTTTTGTAAAATGCTGTAATTGCCCGGAGACTGTGATATAATTTGATCAATGAAGATAAAATGGATAGTGTGTGCCTTTCATTGTTGGCATGAAGGCATCGCTTGCAGCTTGTTAGAATAGATTCGCCATCACATTGAAGGGAGCTTGTTATGACATCTTTTCATCAAGACCACGACATTTTACTGTTTTATGAAGATCTCATCAATGTATTCAACAAATGGGATATGCCAAAGACAGTGGAAGGACCCGGTGCGACCGGGGCGGTGTTGAAACGTTTGGCTCGTGTACGTGAACGCATTGAATTGGAACGACGCTTGATTGAAGATATCAGTCGCCCCGGACGACTATTGGTCGAACATTTTTCTATGTTTTTAGAGAACATGGATTATTCAGTGGGTTTTGCTACCGATAACATAAAAGCGGGGCGCGGCATTTTAAATCACGTAAAAATTGGTGAATGGGGAACCATCACCTTGGCGGTGGGTTCTGCCAGCATCACTTGGCGTGATGCAGATGTTGGCTATATGTTTTATCCGGATCGCATTATTGTGCGTCCGCGGGAAAGTGCGCAGGATGATATTACCATAGATTTTAGCTATTCTTTTAAATATGATAAAGAACAGCTGAAATCTTTCAGTGATGTGGCCGAACACGAACAAACCCTTTATTGGCATAAAGGGCTTTTAGAGTGAGGACAATTTTAAAGAAAGGGGTGGTTGGCAAGTATGAAATATGCTGTGATCGATATTGGCTCTAACACCATGAGAACCGTTATTTATGAAGTCATCCAAAATGATTTTTCAGTGGTCATTAACGAACGCGAATTTGCAGAGATACTAAGCTATGTAGAAGATGATGTATTGACCGAAGCGGGTATTCACAAACTTTGCCATGTCATCAGACGCATGCGTGTACTCTGTGAAGAAACCAATTGTCGTGACATTTTTTGTTTTGCGACAGCGTCATTGCGTTACATCGACAATCAAAAAGAAGTGGTGCGGCGTGTCAAAGAAGAGACCGATGTGGATATTCACATTATTAGTGGATGTGAAGAATCTTTTTATGACTACGTCGGACTTAAAGCCTGTATTGAAAAAAATGATGCCCTCGGTTTCGATTTGGGCGGCGGCAGTGCCCAAATCTTTTATTATAAAGATGGCGTTTTGGTGAAAAGTTTAAGTGAACATTTGGGCGCATTGGCCATGTATAATAAATACGTTAAAGGCCTCTTTCCCAACTCAAAAGAACGAGGAAAAATAATCAAACAGGTAAACAAACGCTTGAATCCTACAGAAAGCCTTCGTAATATGGGGATTCCCGTTATTTATGGCATGGGAGGCACAGCCCGCGCCATTGCGCGTGTGCATCGCCATTTGGTGGGCAGCGATCATCCTGTAATGGATTATCATATGACCCTCGACGAATTGGAAGAGGTGGATCAAACCATTACAGGGCTGGGACTAAACGGAATCAAGCTCTTGAGTCGAATCTTGCCGGAACGCCTGGTGACTTTTATGCCGGGGCTTTTGACCATTAAAGAAATCATGCATTTTACCGGTGCGAAAGAATTGGTTGTGGTCAATTATGGTGTTAGAGAAGGATATCTTATTGAACATGTGGTCAATCAAGGGAGAGGATTCGATGAATTCAAAGATTCCGACTGCGATATATGTCAATAGAGAGCTAAGTTGGCTGAAATTTAATGAACGCATATTGGAACAAGCGGAGGACAAACGGTTGCCGCTGTTTGAACGCATGCGTTTTTTGTCTATTTACGGTTCCAACCTGGATGAGTTTTTTATGATTCGTGTGGGCAGTTTGAATGATGTGCGTATGGTGATGCCGGATGAAACCGATGCCAAAACCGGCATGACGGTGGCGGAGCAATTGGACGCCATTTACGATCAAGTGCATGCGACATTGTATCGCATCAAAAGATGCCACACAGAAATTGTGCAAGAGTTGGATAAACACGGCATTCATTATTGCAGTATTCACACGTTAACACCTTATCAAGAAGAGCATTTGGCTACTTATTTCAAAGCAAATATTGAGCCGTTTTTGGCTCCGCAAATTATTGACCGACATCACCCTTTTCCTTATTTAAGTAATAAAGAGCAATTCGTGGGTTTGCGTTTGGCCTCGTCTGAAGGAAAGAAAGGCTTTGATTTTGCGGTGATACCGGTTACGGATATCCATTTTAAACGCTACCATATTTTTCGTAATGAAGATAAAACAGGCTGGTGCTATGTGTTGATGGCGCCACTGATTCTTCATTATGCCGATCGCTTGTTTAAAAAGCGTCAAGTATCTGAAAAAGTGATATTCCGCATCACACGCAATGGCGATCTAAAAGCCGATGAAGCGCTTTATGACGAGGAATTGGATTGGCGGACTCAAATGGAAAAACTATTAAGTAAGCGCAAGCGTTCAGCGGC
>JAEZVS010000147.1 GCA_023443145.1 Bacillota bacterium
TCATTGTCCACCACCATCAGTGAGCCCACATGTTTGTTGGTAAACAAATCCACTGCTTCGCCAATGGTGGCGTCTGTCGAAATGGTGACCGGGTCGGTAAACATGATGTCACGTACCAATTGTTTCATAAAATATTTCCCCCTCTGTATGAATCGAAACCGGATTCTCGCCGTGTCCGTTTCACTTAGCGGCCGGCTATTTTCGATGATATCATTCGTTACAGAAAATATCTTTGAAAAGTTTTTAAAAGTCTTTCCGCCGATGGATTTTCACACGCACGCATGAAGCCGGCTTCTTTTTAAATAAAACGGCAAAGAAAATCTTCGCCGTCTTTCCCCTGTGGCAAAATGCTTTGAAATATTGAGCGATACCTCATTGCGAGAAATAATATTGACGCGTTTTCAGCTGTTATTTATAAGAATAGAAACCTTCGCCGGTCTTGATACCCAGTTTCTTACCGCGCACCATTTTGCGCAGCAACACGCTGGCACGATATTTGCTGTCTCCGGTTTCATGATAGAGCACATCCATAATGGCCAGCACCACGTCCAGGCCGATAAGATCGCCCAAAGCGAGCGGACCCATAGGATGGTTGGCGCCTAACTTCATGGCGGTATCGATGCCTTCCACTGAAGCGAGGCCGTCGGCATAGATGCCAATGGCTTCATTGATCATCGGCACCAAAATGCGGTTTACAACAAAGCCGGGGCCTTCCGCCACTTCCACCGGTGTTTTGCCGATTTGTTCAGAAATAGCAATGATTTTCTTCACCGTATCTTCAGGGGTGTTGATGCCGGCAATAACTTCCACCAGTTTCATCACCGGAGCCGGGTTGAAGAAGTGCATCCCAATCACCGGGCGGTCGAGACCTGCACCGATTTCGGTGATGGACAGGGACGACGTATTGGTGGCAAAGATGCATTCCGGTTTGCACAGTTCATCCAGCGCTTTAAAGGTTTCTTTTTTGATGTCCATGTTTTCGATGGCGGCTTCAATAACGAGGTCGCAATCTTTGCAGTCATCACGGAGACCGGTGCTGATGCGGCCCACAATGGCATCCATTGCGCTTTGTTCCATTTTCCCTTTGGCCACGCGTTTTTCCAAAGATTTGGCGATTTTGGCTTTTCCGCCGTTGGCAAAGTCCATGTTGATGTCGGTTAAAACCACTTCAAATCCGTCCACTTGAGCAAATGCATGGGCAATACCGGAGCCCATGGTGCCCGCACCAATAATACCAACTTTCATGCTTACGCTTCCTTTCTATAATCAAACGACACACACCGTCCGGGGTCCGCAGGTGCTTTTACACCTGCGGCCGCCCAAACGTTCACTGAAATGGAATGCCTTATAACGCTTATTTATTGACGAAGTTCTTTTCTTTGCGTTTTTCGAGGAAAGCCCCCATGCCTTCGGCTTGGTCAGCCGTTTCAAAGCAGGCGCCGAAAAGATCTTCTTCAATTTCAATGGCTTTATCAATATCCACATTCAAGCCGCGGTTGATGGCTTCTTTAGAATGACGGACCGCGATGGGCGCATTGGCGGCAATTTTACCGGCCATCTTAAGGGCAGCCGGCATTAATTCTTCCAGAGGATAAACCGCACTCACCAATCCCAGAGCCAGCGCCTCATCGGCTTTGATGTTCTTACCCACATAGATGAGTTCTTTCGCTTTGGAAAGAGAACCGATCACGCGCGCCAGACGTTGGGTGCCGCCGAAACCCGGGGTGATGCCCAAGCCCACTTCCGGCTGACCGAACACAGTTGTATCGGAGCACAGACGAATATCGCAGCTCATGGCCAGCTCATTACCGCCGCCCAGTGCAAAACCGTTGATGGCAGCAATGACAGGGATGGGCAGGGTTTCAATTTTACGGAAGATGTCATTGCCTTTTTTACCATAGGCCGTGGCTTCCACCTTCGTCATGTCTTTCATTTCGGCGATGTCGGCGCCGGCTACAAAAGCCTTGTCGCCGCCACCGGTAATCACCAGGCAACGCACAGCGTCTAAATCGACGGCGTCAATGGCCTGGTTCAGTTCATCCAGAACCTGACTTCCCAAGGCGTTCAGAGCTTTTGGACGGTCAATCGTCAATGTGGCGACAAAGCCATCCACCTGATACTTGATAAATTCCATGATGTCCTCCTTTTCGTATGGGTGTTTTTTCTATCTGAAATTTAGCCTTCGTATTTTTCGATGACAGCGGAGCAGCCCATGCCGCCGCCGATGCAAAGTGTGGCCAGACCGCGTTTGGCATCGCGACGTTTCATTTCATAGAGCAAGGTGACCAAAATACGGCAGCCGGATGCACCGATGGGATGACCCAGAGCAATGGCGCCGCCGTTGACGTTTAATTTGGCATCGTCAAAGTTGAGGTCTTTGCCCACAGCCAAGGCTTGTGCCGCAAAGGCTTCATTGGCTTCATAAAGATCGAAATCTTCAATAGAAAGGCCCGTGCGTTTGAACACATTGCGGGTGGAAGCCACAGGACCAATGCCCATAATTGACGGATCCACACCGCCCAGAGCACCGTCCACCCAGGTGGCCATCGGGGTGACACCCAATTCTTTGGCTTTTTCTTCACTCATAACGATCACAGCCGCTGCACCGTCATTGATGCCCGACGCATTGGCCGCGGTGACAATACCGTCTTTCTTAAAGGCAGGTTTCATCTTGGCAATGCCTTCTGCGGTGGTGCCTTCACGAGGACCTTCATCTGTATCAAAAACGATGGTTTCTTTTTTCTTTTTAATTTCAACAGGCACAATTTCTTCTTTAAATTTGCCTTCAGCAATGGCTTTGCAGGCTTTTTGCTGACTTTCGGCCGCAAACACATCCAGTTGTTCACGGGTGAGGCCGTATTGTTCGGCCACGTTTTCTGCCGTGATGCCCATGTGATATTTGTTGAATGCATCGGTAAGGCCATCTGAAATCATGGTATCGTCAATTTGACCGGCACCCATGCGATAGCCGTAGCGGGCATTGCGCAAAATATAAGGCGCCATAGACATGTTTTCTGCCCCGCCGGCAATGATCACGTCAGCCACACCGGCTTGAATCAAAGCGGCAGCCGTGTTCACAGCGTTTAAACCGGAACCGCAGAGAATGTTCAACGTCATTGCAGGCACTTCCACCGGAAGGCCGGCATTGATGGCGGCCTGACGCGCCATGTTCTGACCAAGGCCGGCCTGCAGCACGCAGCCCATGAGCACCTGATCCACATCGGTGGGTTTAATGCCCGCACGATTCATAGCCTCACGAATGACAATGGTACCCAATTCGGTTGCAGGGGTATTGGAAAGGGTGCCGCCCATTTTACCCACTGCTGTACGACAAGCACCGGCCAATACGATTTTTTTTGTCATAACAATTCCTCCTTTAATTCATGTGAAAATCCGCTACAAATAAATACACGACAACAAGATACATTTTCTATAGGCATAGTATAGCAGATTGTACGCAAAATCACAATCCTGTTTATAGAATCTATTATTTCTTATGAAAATTTGCTTGAATAATATCTTTCTACCTAAATATTTCCAAAATTTCTTTACATCGAAATAAGAAAAATCTTTATTTGGCCGTAAAATGTCATGTTTTTCATAAAATATGTCGATTTACAGCCGGCACCTTTTTCTACTATACAAGGCTCATCTGTCATGAATGCACGGTTGAACTCATCACATGGACACCAAGAGGGTATTGCTCAAACAAATATTTAGATTAAAAAACACCAATACTAAAAAGGCTTGTGTCTTTATTGTTCTTATAGAAGGACAGCGTCCGGATATTTTATGTTTGGCACATTTTAGGCGCCACACACGAAAAGCAGAGCTGCCTTCTCACATGATCACAAAAATTCTGCCGGCTTAAAACCGCGAGGAAGTGCCGCCATCGATGGTGATCACCTCACCGTTAATATAGCGGGCACGGTCGGTAAAGAGAAAGGACACCACACCGGCCACTTCATCCGGCGATGCAATGCGTTTGGAAGGATTGTTTTCCGTAAACACGCGCATGGCTTCTTCCGGGTGTTCCGGATTCATGGCCTCCAGTGTTTCGCGCAACATTTTGGTGCGAATGCCAATGGGTGCAATGGCAATGACGTTGATGCCTGCATCCATAAATTCATTGGCTGCAGTTTTGGTCAAACCGGCCAGCGCATGTTTGCTGGCGATATATCCGGCCTGGTCTTGGCTGCCCAAAAGCCCGTACACCGAAGTGGTGTTGATGATGGTGCCGCCGCCGGTGGCCTTCATTAAAGGGTAGGCATAGCGCATTCCGTAATAGGCGCCGTATAAATTGATGGCCAAAAGACGGTCGAGCTCTGCGCTGCTGTAATCGGCCAATTTGGCACGAATGCCTTTTACCCCTGCGTTGTTGTGGAAACAATCCAGCGCTCCGAAAACTTCAGCGGTTTTGGCAATATAGCGCTTCACATCTTCTTCCCGGGACACATCGGCCTGAACAAAACACATCTCGCCGTCGGGAAAATCGCGCATCAGTTTGCGTTCTGCCGCCTGCAGTTCTTCGCCGTCAATGTCCACCAATACCACTTTTGCTTCTTCTTCCAGCATTTCCTGAGCCACGGCAAAGCCTAATCCGCTTGCCGCACCGGTGATCAATGCCACTTTTCCTCTATGCAGTCCACGCTGTTTCATGACCATCCCTCCTAAACCATTAATTCGCGATACATTTCCGTTTGGCCGCCGTCAATAGCAATCACCTGACCATTAATATAGCCGGCGTTGTCCGAAAGCAAAAACCACACCAAATCGGTCACTTCTTCCGGCTTCCCGAAGCGTTTAAGCGGCGTATTGGCAGCAAACTTTCTTTCCGCCTCTTCAGGATTTTCCGGATTCATCTGCTTAAAGGCCTGAGCCACCATGGGCGTTAAAATGCCGCCGGGAGCCACCGCATTAACGCGAATGCCTAAATGGCCGTAATCGGCAGCGGCGCTTTTGGTTAAACCTGCCACCGCATGCTTGCTGGCTACATAGGGCGCCATCTTTGCGCTGCCTAAAAGACCGAGGGCCGAAGCCGTGTTCACAATGGAACCGCTTTTTTGCTGTTCCATCACTTTCAACACATGTTTCAAGCCGTAAAAGACCCCTTTTAAATTGATGTCAATCACCTTTTTAAAAATATCTTGAGGATAGTCCGTCAACAGACTCTGTTTGCCGTCAATACCGGCGTTGTTGAAAAACGCATCAATGCGGCCGTAGCGTTTCACAATATCCGCCACGCAGGTCCGCACGCTCTCTTCATCGGAAACATCCATCTTTAGAGCCAAGGCTTCTCCGTTGTTTCGGGCCAGCTCATTCAGTTGCTGTTCCGATGTGCGCAGCGCTTCTTCATTGATATCGGCAATGACAGCAATCTGCCCTTCTTCCACCACTCGCTGAGCCGTGGCATAACCCATGCCGGAGGCGCCTCCTGTAATAAAGAACACTTTTCTGCTCATGTCCGAACCTCTCTTTCATCATCCACACAAGATGCACAAACTTCTTTTCAATAAAGAGTAAATGAAAGATGAGCCATATGCAAGTTTTCCAACATCACCAATTTATATAAAAACAATCAGAATATTCTATTTAGTTTGCACTTGTGGTGCATTCCGGAAAATCCACATAAAACAGATACAGCGCCTTATCATAAATGCCGGGCTAAAAAAGCTTTCAGGCATATGCAAAGAGGCCTCAACATGCGCTGTTCCTAAGTTTCGCCATGGCATAAAGAGGAATCATATATCAAAAACACCTGCATCCATCTTTAAGATGGATGCGCTTCTCACACCTTTTCAGACAGTTTATTTGAGCGAGATTCCGTTTATATACTATACATACTTTTTTAGAGAGGTGTGTCTTTATGTACGAGCTGATAGAACTGGGCGCCCGCACTTACAGCATCCAAAGCCCTTCTAAAATGGGGCTGGTGACCTTAGACGACGGGCATGTCTGCCTCATTGACAGCGGCGGCGACAAAGAAGCCGGCCGCAAAGTCCGTCAAATTTTAGACGCCCGACATTGGACATTGGATGCCATCTACAACACCCATTCCAACGCCGACCACATTGGCGGCAATCAATACCTTGCCAAACAGACCGGCTGCCGCATCTATGCACCCGGCGTGGAGTGCGCCTTCACACGTCATCCCATCTTAGAACCGGCCTTTCTCTTTGGCGGTTACCCTGTAAAAGAACTGCGTCATAAATTCATCATGGCACAGCCCAGCGATGCTGAAGCCCTCACCGATGACGTCCTGCCTGCCGGTTTTGAAAAAATCCCTCTGCCGGGTCATTTTTTTGACATGGTGGGCTTTCGCACCCCGGATGATATTGTCTTTTTAGCGGACTGTCTTTTCAGTAAAGAAACACTGGATAAGTATCAGATCAGCTACATCTACGACGTGGGCGCTTTCATCGACACATTGGAGCATGTGAAGCGGATGAGCGCCGCTCTTTTTGTACCCGCTCATGCCGGTGCGACCGATGACATCCGCGAGCTGGCGCAACAAAACATCGACAAAGTTCAAGAAATCGCCGAACGGATTTTTGCCATCTGTCAAACACCTCAAAGCTGGGAAAATATTCTGCACGCCCTATTCCGCCATTATCAGCTTAACATGAGCTTTGAGCAATATGCCCTTGTCGGCAGCACGATCCGCAATTATTTGGTCTGGCTTCGGGAACAAGGGCGCATCAACGCCTTTTTTGACGACAATCGCCTGCTCTGGGAGCAAAGAAAGTAAATATCCCATCTTTATCTACACAAGAAACAAGCCCTGTGACCGATTTATGTGGTCACAGGGCTTGTTTTGATTGCACCTCAAACATAACTTTTTTGCAAATGCGATTTGGTATCACACTTTAATCGATAAAACTTTCCAAATCTTGCTTAGCTTTGGGGAGACATACTTTTATCACGATGAGCGCACAAATCATGAAAAGTGCTGCCGATATCAATACTTATTTGGCTTGAAAGGTTTGATTGATGTGCATACTAAAAGCAGAAACAAACATGTTGTTCATAAAATGTAAAAATGAAGACAGGATAAGGCTTTTTGTTTTCATGTAAATATAGCCGAGCAAACATGCTAAAAAGATACAAAATGCCGTCCGGTTGATCAGTTCTAAAATATAGTTTTCCGGGGAATACACCATGATGGATATGGGCAGATGCAGAACGACCACAGTACACCTAAAAGGATCAGCCCTTTCGTCACCCCGAAACGTTTTTGCAAAAGAGGCTGCAGAAACCTACGCCAGGCAAACTCTTCACCGATAAATGCCAGAATTTCCAGCAAAAAAACACCCTGTGCCCATTTCTGTGGTCACAGGGTGTGTTGACTCATGATGAATCTGAGGGTTACCATTTGTCTTTTATATATCGTGTGCGTCGATCCGGAAATGGATGTAACACGTCGTCAACGCTTGATCCGTCGCCATTTTCTACAATGGTGCTTTTACAGATTCATGTCCAGTCCGTTCAAACGGTAGGCCGCCTGAATGGTATGCTTGGCTAAAATAGCCGTGGTCACGGTCCCCACCCCGCCGGGTACGGGTGTGATCATTCCGGCACGTTTTTCGGCACTGTCAAAATCCACGTCGCCGCACAGTTTGCCGTCTTCATCTACGTTAATGCCCACGTCCACCACCACACTGCCTTCGCCCACCATATCGCCGGTGATCATCCCGGCCTTACCGGCACAGGCAACCAACACGTCGGCTTCACGGCAGCGTGCAGCAAGATCGACCGTTTTGGTGTGACAGACGGTGGGGGTGGCATTTTGGCCGAGCATGAGCATGGCCAGAGGTTTGCCCACCACCATGCTGCGTCCCACAATGGTCACCCGCTTGCTGCGCAGTGACACGCCGCTTTGTGCCAGCACTTCCATCACCGCCGACGGGGTACAGGGCGCAAAACCGGTGTCATCACCGGCGAAAACCTTGGCGGCGCCGATAGGCCCCATGCAATCCACGTCTTTTAAGGGATGAATCATCGCCTGTAAAGGAGACACATCCAGATGCTTGGGCAAAGGCTGAAAAAGAAGAATACCGTGTACCGCTGTATCGTCGTTCACAGCTTGAAATGTATTCTCCAAGGTCTCTTGAGCCACATCTCCGGGCAGCACCACTTGTTTCACGGTCACCTGCATTTGTTCCATGCGCTTCATGGCCGACCGCTCGTAAGACATGTCATCGGGCCGTTCTCCCACACGCACAATGGCCAGGCAGGGTGCAATGCCCTGACGGCGCAGGTTTTCTGCCAATGGAAGCAGATCCGCCTCCATTTTTGCCACCACATCTTTTCCCAGCATGAGTTGTGCCATCATTGGGCCTCCTTCCGTATGACAGCCAGCACGCCACTGTAGATGCGTTCTTGCAAGTCTGCACCTTCCGCAATGATGGATTCGGCTTTTGCGTCTAACTGAGCCGCCCGTTCACGATCGGTCATAAGCTGGGTGTTGATGCTCACATTGAGAGAAGCGCCCTGAATGGCGGCCTGGGCAAACAATATGCCCACGCCCACATCACTTATGGCCAATCGACTGCCTTTTTCCACCAGTGTTTCCAATTGTTGCGCCACAGAAAGCACCGTTTCCATAATTTGCAAAGGAACCAAACTGGCTTCATATAAAGCCGCTTCCATAATCTCTCCACGATTGGGATCGTCCTTCGGCAAACCGTAGGCTTTGGATAATGGCTCGAAAGCCGCCGCATCGCCATCCACCAGATCGACAAGCTGATCGCGCAATGCTTCCAGCTCACTGCGGCAAGCCAAGACGTCTTCTTCATAATCGGCGTAACGCTTTTTGCCGATGGTGAGATTGGTCACCATCATGCCCAATGCCGCACCCAGAGCCCCAACGGCGGCAGAAGCGCCGCCCCCGCCGGGCACCGGCGCATTGGAAGAAAGCTCAGCCAAAAAATCTATGGCCGGTTTCTCTAACATTTTCACAGCTTTCACCTCTTAGAATAGTCCGGAGATGATCCCGTCGTTGTCCACATCAATTTTTTCAGCCGCAGGCACTTTGGGCAGTCCCGGCATTTTCATAATACTGCCGGTCAGGGCCACCAGGAATCCGGCGCCGATGGAAGCGGTCATGTCACTGATGGTGATGCGGAAACCTTTCGGGCAGCCCAGCTTGGTTTGATCATCGGTCAAAGAATACTGGTTCTTCGCCATGCAAATGGGCAGTTGGCCGAAGCCCAGCTTTTCAAGTTCGGCAATTTCTCCGTCTGCTTTGGCAGAATAGTCCACGCCGTCGGCACCATACACTTTGGTGGCAATGGCTTCGATTTTTTCTTTAATCGAAAGGGTCTCATCGTAAACAAAACGCATGTCGGCAGGTTGTTCGCAAAGGCGCACCACTTCTTTGGCCAGTTCTTCGCCGCCGGCACCGCCCTTGCCCCACACTTCCGATAGAGCGACGTTCACGCCGAGGGCGGCACATTTTTCGCGCACCAGCGCCAGTTCCGCCTCCGTATCGGTGGGAAAACGGTTGATGGCCACCACCACGGGCAGACCATACACATTGGTGATGTTGTCAATGTGCTTGAGCAAATTGGGCAGACCCGCTTCCAGCGCCGCAAGGTTTTCGGCGCCCAGATCCGCTTTGGCCACACCGCCATTGTATTTCAACGCTTTAATGGTGGCCACGAGCGCCACGGCACTCGGACGGATTCCCGTCATGCGGCATTTGATATCGATGAATTTTTCAGCGCCCAAGTCCGCTCCGAAGCCCGCTTCGGTGATGAGATAATCTGCCATTTTCATACCCATTTGAGTGGCGATGACGCTGTTGCAACCGTGGGCGATGTTGGCGAACGGTCCGCCATGGATAAAGGCCGGTGTGCCTTCCAGCGTTTGAGCCAGATTGGGTTTGAGGGCATCTTTCAACAGTGCCGCCAGAGCACCCTGGGCTTTCAAATCCCCGGCAGTCACCGGTTCGCCATCGTAGGTATAGGCCACAATAATACGCGCCAGACGTGCTTTCAAATCGTCAATGTTGGTGGCCAGACAGAAGATGGCCATGATCTCTGAAGCCACGGTGATGTCAAACCCGTCGGCGCGGGTCACCCCATCCACCGGACGGCCGATGCCGTCAATGACGTTGCGCAGCTGGCGATCGTTCATATCCAGGCAACGGCGCCACACCACCCGTTTGGGATTGATGTGTAACGCATTGCCCTGATAGATGTGGTTGTCGAGCATAGCCGCCAAAAGATTGTTGGCGGCGCCGATGGCGTGCAAATCTCCGGTAAAATGCAAGTTGATGTCTTCCATGGGCACCACTTGCGCATATCCGCCGCCGGCAGCTCCGCCTTTTACTCCGAACACAGGACCTAAAGACGGCTCCCGCAGCGCCACCATGGTTTTATGTCCCAGACGATTAAGGGCATCGGCCATCCCGATGGTGGTGGTGGTTTTCCCTTCGCCGGCCGGTGTCGGGTTAATGGCTGTCACCAACACCACTTTGGCATTGGGCCGATCTTTAAGAGTGTTGTTATAATAACGGAAGTCGATTTTTGCTTTATATTTTCCATAATGCTCAATGTATTCATCAGGAATGTTCAGCTTGGCGGCAATCTCATCAATAGGCCGCATGGCAGCTTCTTGAGCAATTTCAATATCCGATTTAAATCCCATGATACACGCTCCTTTAATATATGGTTTCAACGGCGAACATAAGGTGTTCCTTTTTAGCTTAACGCATTTTGCGCATCCGTCGCACATCAATGATTTTGGAATACATTTATAGATATAATTTATGTTTGACGGACAAATTTGCTCAAAAAAGCGGCATGGCCTTCTACTAATGCGGCGCTGCCCACATAGAAAACCATGCCGCCTGCTTTATTTGCGTTTTTTCTTTTTGGGCATCACGTGGATGGCCTCTCCCAGCAGATCTTCCAAAGCCTCACCAATGCCTTCATTATAGGTGGGATGGGGGCGAATGCCTTTGAGCATCTGCTCCGCGGTCAAACGGTTGGCGATGGCAACCGCCATTTCGCTGATCATATCGGTGGCCCGGGCGCACATCATCTGTACCCCCACCAATCGATGATCGTCGGCACGTGCCACCACCTTAATAAAACCGCGGTCTTCGCGTGTAATAAGAGATTTGCCGTTGCCGCCCATTACATATTTGCCCACCAAAACGTCCAGGCCTGTGGCCTTGGCCTCGTCTTCAGTAAGACCCACCGAGGCAATTTCCGGGTTGGTGTAGACACAAGCGGGCACCACATCCAAATCGATGCCGGCATCTTGACCGGCCAAATGCGCCGCCGTTACAATGCCCTGAGCACTGGCGGTGTGCGCCAGCTGCATACCGATGACACAGTCTCCGATGGCGTAGACACCGGGAATGGAACTTTGAAAATGTTCATCCACCACGATGCGCCCGCGAACCATTTCCGGGCGGGCATCATCGGCAAAAAGGCCGTCGGTATTGGGGCCTCGGCCCACTGCGCACAGCACATACTGGGCAGAGACAGATTGCAGCTCATCTTTTTGCATAAACTGCACCGCCGTCTCTTCACCATCTTCTGCCAGACCTTTCACCATGGCATTGGCATAGATATCCACGCCCCGTTTTTTCATAATCATCTTCAAGTTTTGGCTGATTTCCCGATCCATATTGGGCAGAATGCGGTCCATCCCTTCAATGATGGTCACCTTGGTGCCGAAATAGGAAAAAAGATTGGCAAACTCCACCCCGATGACCCCACCGCCAATGATGACAATAGAATCCGGACGATCCCGCAATTTAAACAGTTCATCACTTGAGATGACCCCTGGCAAGCGCATGCCGGGAATATCGAGCACCACCGGCTTGGAGCCTGTGGCCAGAATGATATGATCGGCGTGATAAACGGTTTCGGTGCCATCGGCTGCCCGCACATGCACCGATTTGTCCGCATAGAGAAGGCCTCGGCCTCGGATGAGCGTCACATCGTTGCCTTTAAAAAGCTGCTCAACGCCGCCCACCAGCTGACCGATCACCGTTTGCTTATAATCGATGACCTTCTCATAGTCCACACGCACATTATCTGCAAAGATGCCGAACTGCTCGGCCTCTTTCATTTCTTCATATAGGGTGGCGGCATGGATCATCGCTTTGGCGGGAATACAACCGCGATTCAAACAGGTGCCGCCCACTTCCCGTGCTTCCACAACGGCGGTGCGCATGCCTAGTTTGGCCGCCTTAATTGCAGATACATAACCACCCGGGCCCGCTCCGATGACGAGCACGTCATAATGATTGTCCAATTGGATACCTCCTGTAAAAACAGCCGAACCGCAAAATCAGCATTCCACCTGCATGAGCCAATCACTCAGCTCCCGCTGCGGTTCTTGCGCTGCATCCGATACGGCCAAATTCAGCACTGCCTGCGCCAGCGCCCGATTGTCATAACGCACACCGGGCAGGGCCTCAGTCAGAGCATCGATAAAGTCGGGCAAAAGCGCATCGGAATACACCTGGGCGTCCTGCACACGGCCTTCATTGACTTGCAGCTCCACATCCACCTGTCCCCAGGGAAAACGCTTGTTAAAACTGCGGTCAAAAACAAACTTACGTCCGAATTTCCATTCCCACGCTTCGTAGCGCGCTTCCAACGCCTGCCATTCGTCGGTATCCACCGCATCCGGCGACATGATTTCCGGCTTTACGCCGTAGACCTCTGCAAATGCCCGGTTCAAAGCTTGCTTCAAACGGTCCGCGGTCATTTGCGGGCACACTTCCACCAAATTCATCACCCGTGACTGTACCGATGTGACACCCTTACTTTGCAGTTTTTCTTTGGAAACATTCAAATATTTGGCCATTTTCTCACCGTCTACCTGCATAAGCAAGGTGCCGTGATGATAGCAGCGTCCTCTATGTTCATAGAAAGCATTGCCCGATACTTTCCGCCCGTCCACCAAAATATCGTTGCGGCCGGAGCGTTCGGCTTGAATGCCCATCGACTGCAGGGCACGTAGAATCACATCCAACTGCTTATCCACATTATAGTGGTCTTTCTGCGCCAAAAAAGTAAAGTTCAAATTACCCAAATCGTGATACACTGCCCCGCCGCCGGAAAGACGGCGGGCCAGTCGGCCATCATCGGCCTCAAATGTGGTGACGTTGCATTCTTTCCAGGCATTTTGGTTTTTGCCGATCACCACAGTGTGTTGATTTTGCCAGAGATAAAGCATCACTTCATCTTCTGCCACATGGTCCAGCAACCAGTTTTCCAAAGCCAAATTGCGGTATGGATTGGTGCTGTTGCTTTCAATCAACGTTAAGCGTAGATTCATACAAGCCTCTTTCATTCATCAAAATCAAATGCGACGACCGGACGACGCGCCGCTTCCACCTCGTCCATTCTGCCCACCGGCGTGGTCACCGGCGCCGCATGAAGGGCTTCAGGATCATCATAAGCCCGTTGGTGCAAATCGCGGAACACGGAAATGGCCTGATCCAGCGTTTCCCGAGATTCGGTTTCCGTGGGCTCCACCATGAGCGCTTCCGGAACGATCAAGGGAAAATACATGGTCGGGGGGTGAATGTTATTGTCTAATAAACCTTTGGCCACATCCAAAGCGGCACAACCCGTTTCTTTTTTGAGGCGCGACAAATCCATCACAAATTCATGCATGCAGGTGGTGTCAAAGGCCATATCATACACATCACTTAGGGCCACGCGCATATAATTGGCATTCAGCACGGCGTTGGCACTGGCTTCAGGGATGCCTTCCCGTCCCAGCGTGATGATGTAGGTGAGGGCACGAACATTCACCAGAAAATGACCGTAGAAACTCTTTAATTGACCCACACTATGGGCCGGTGTTACAAAATGACGTTCTCCTTCGCCGCCTTCCACCAGCACATTCGGCAAATATTCGGCCAAGACGGCCTTGCATCCCACCGGACCGGATCCCGGACCGCCGCCGCCGTGCGGCGTGGAAAAAGTTTTGTGCAGGTTCAAATGAACCACATCGAAGCCCATATCTCCCGGGCGGACCCAACCCATAACGGCATTTAAGTTAGCGCCGTCATAATAGCAAAGGCCGCCGCACTCATGGACTATGTCGGTGATGGCACGAATGTTGGGATCGAAAAGCCCCACCGTATTGGGGTTGGTCAACATGAGTCCGGCCACTTCATCGGTGCAGGCTTCTTTAAGTTTTTCAAGATCCACACAACCGTCGGGACCGGAAGGCACATTCACAATTTCGTAACCGCACATGGAAGCAGTGG
Source organism: Bacillota bacterium (assembly GCA_023443145.1). GTDB lineage: Bacteria > Bacillota > Peptococcia > Peptococcales > Peptococcaceae > Peptococcus. Next base: position 14,249 of record JAEZVS010000147.1, read on the forward strand.
CCGGATTGGTGCCGTGTGCCGAGTCGGGCACAATCACTTTGGTGCGCTTTTGATCGCCACGGGCTGTATGATAGGCTTTAATCAGAAGTAAGCCGGTAAATTCGCCCTGCGCGCCCGCAGCCGGCTGCAACGTCAAGTGATCCATGCCGGTGATGGCACACAAATACTGTTCCAGCGTTTGCATCATTTCCAGAGCTCCTTGCACAGTATGGAGCGGCTGCAGAGGGTGAATATCGGTAAATCCCGGTAAATTGGCCATCTCTTCGTTCAACCGCGGGTTGTATTTCATCGTGCAGCTGCCCAGGGGATAGAAGCCGTCGTTCACACCATGGCATTTCTTGGCCAGTTCACTGTAATGACGGGTGAGGTCAATTTCACTGATTTCCGGCAAAGGAAGGGCCCGCTGACGGGCATCTTTTTCCTGCACGTCAACCAACGGCACATCACAAGGCGGCAAAACATCGATGCCGCGGCCCGGTTTGCTTTTTTCAAAAATCAACATCTCAGCCCACCCCTTTCACAATACGGATGACGTCATCCATAGCGTCTTTTGTGCACAATTCCGTGCAGCACCAGAGAATCCGTTTGTCGTCTAAAGGATAACCGCCGAGGATATCTTTCTCTTCCAGAGCAGACAAAATATCTTGCGCCGGCACATCTCCGGTGGTGACAAACTCATGGAAAAATGCCCCTTTGTTTTCTAAAGTCAGCCCTGCTTCCACCAACCCTTGGGCCAGATAATGAGCCTTGGAAAGAGACTGCCGGGCCACCTCCTTCAAACCTTGGGGACCCATGGCGGACAAATACACCCCTACGGCAAATGCGCACAGCGCCTGATTGGAGCAAATATTGCTGGAGGCCTTTTCCCGTCTGATATGCTGTTCGCGCGCCTGCAGCGTGAGCACATAGCCCACATTGCCTTTTCCGTCGTGCGTTTGACCGACAATGCGTCCGGGAAGGTTGCGCATCAACTTTTGCGTGGTGGCCATAAAGCCGACATAAGGTCCGCCGAAACCAAGAGGCAAACCCAAGGGTTGGGCATCGCCCACTGCAATATCGGCGCCGTATTCACGCGGCGTTTTCAAAAGTGCCACACTCACCGGGTTGACACCCATAATAAATTTTGCCTTTTGCGCATGGGCAATGTTACCGATCGCCTCAGCATCTTCAATGTTGCCGAAATAGTTGGGTTGTTGAATATAAACGGCGGCGGTGCGTTCATCGACAGCCGCTTCCATGGCGGCCACGTCAGTAAGTCCGTCCGCTGTAGGCGGCACAATCACCACTTCCATATCATTGCCGAAAGTGTAGGTCTTGATGGTTTCCAGTACATTCGGATGAGCCGTACCGGAAACAACCGCCTTGTTCTGTTTTCGACCATAGCACATAGAAAGCGCTTCAGCTGCCGCATTGGCGCCGTCGTAAACTGAGGCATTGCTCGCATCCATACCTGTCAGCGTACAGATATAGGTTTGAAATTCAAAAATGGATTGCAATATCCCTTGACTGATTTCCGCCTGATAAGGTGTATAGGCGGTCTGCAGATTTTCTTTGGCCAACACATTTTTGACCATAGTGGGAATATAGTGATGATAAGCCCCCGCTCCACGGAAAATATGGGAAAAAACTTTGTTTTTTTCCGCCATCGCCGTTACTGTGCGGCGGGTTTCCAGCTCGCTTTTGCCCTCCGGCAAAAGAAGGGGTTCTTTCAATTTCAAGTCATCCGGAATCACATGGAACATATCGTCAAAGGAATCAAAGCCACAGGCTTTGAGCATTTCTTTACGTTCCGCATCGGTATTCGGCACATAGCTGCCCATGCACATTCACCCTCCTTTACAAATCGCCAAAAAACAGGACCTTCTATTCAAGAGCCTCTACAAAGGCTTGATAAGCATCTGCATCCATCAAATCGTCAATACCGGAAAAATCACTCACTTTAATAAACCATGCGTCATAAGGCGCTTCATTGATTTTTTCAGGCGCATCCAAAAGTTCTTCATTGATTTCTGCCACCGTGCCGTTTACAGGGCTGAGCACATCGCTGGCCGCTTTCACCGATTCCACATCTGCAAAGGTGTCCCCTGCCGTCACTTCATCGCCCACTTCCGGAAGATTAACGAAAACCAAATCGCCCAATTCACTTTGGGCATAGTCGGTAATGCCGACAACAGCCAAATCACCGTCAACCAACACCCATTCATGATCTTCCGAATAACGCAGTTCTTTTTTTAATTCCATTTTTCCTCTTCCTTTCAAAAAATATATTGTTTGATTTTTATGGATGATACCATCACATGCAGTTTTATCTGTCCAATACCTTATGTTCTTTTATAAAATGGCAAGGCCACCACTTCTGCTGCCACACGGCGGCCGCGCACATCCACCTCTACCGTATCGCCCACTTGGGCACTGTCTTGATTCACCAGCGCCATGGCCACAGGATAGCCCAAGAACGGACAGTGGGTACCGGAAGTGGTCACACCGATTTGCTTTTCTTCTGCAAAGACGGCGCCCCCTTCCCGAATAATGCCGCGACCGGTCACTTTAAGGCCCACACGTTTGCGTTCCACCGGTTTTTCCAGCCCCGCCTTGCCGACAAAGTCTTCTTTATCCATCTTCACCGCAAAGCCTAAACCGGTTTCCAGCGGAGAAACGGTTTCGTCCATTTCATGTCCATATAACGGCATGGCGGCTTCCATGCGCAAGGTATCGCGTGCCCCAAGACCGCAGGGAAGAAGGCCGTAGGCTTCGCCGGCTTCCATAATCTTCTGCCAAAGTGCCACCACATCACCGGCGGCACAATAAAGTTCCACGCCGTCTTCTCCGGTGTAGCCCGTTTTAGACACCACGCATGGAATTCCGGCCACTTCACCGTTGATCACCGCATGATAAAACTTTTGCGGAATGCTTTCTTCTGCAGCCAATGTGCGGAGAATATCCATGGCTTTAGGCCCCTGCAGCGCCAAAAGCCCCCAATCATCGCTCACATTGGTGAAGGTGGCATCACCAAAAGCATGCGCCTTCATAAAAGCGAAATCTTTGTCCGTATTAGAAGCATTCACCACTAAAAGATAATCGTTCTCAGCTTTTTTATAGACAATCAAGTCGTCCACACAGCCGCCATTTTCATTGCAAAGAACGGTGTAACGAGCCTGGCCGTCCACCATGTTGGCAAATTTGTTGGTAAAAATTTTCTCCAAATTTGCCAGGGCATCGGAGCCTTGTAAAGTAATTTCTCCCATATGGCTGACATCAAAGAGCCCTGCTTTTTCACGCACTGCCATGTGTTCTGCAATGACACCGGCCTTGTATTGCACCGGCATGGAAAAACCGCCAAAGGGCACCATTTTTCCACCGGCTGCCACATGGGTGTCATACAACGGTGTTTTTTTCTCCATAAACATATCCCCCACTCAAGACCAAAACACAATACGCCTTCGTGCAACACAAAAAGAGGCCTTCTTTTACATACTCGGTAAAAAAGAAGCCCTCCTTTCTTATAACAGTTTATATGCAAGTGCAAAGGCACATTGCTGCCATGTATGCTGCACGCCTATTGAAAATACCGGCAAGCATTTTGATTTCATCTGCACATATATTGGAGATTGTTTTTTCTCAAATATATAATTAATGAAAATTCAAAACTTCTTGCGAATTCATACTAGCAAAACCATAAATCATTGTCAAGAAATAGCTTAAGCGCCATGTTTCCAAATAGAATCCATTTGTCTTTAAATCACAAACTTTCCTGCCTCCAGCTTTGTTAAAAAGTTCACAAATGCAAAAAATCCCACCAGAGAGCCTTTTTTAACGGCCTCTCATTTTTCGTCGTTTCAGCGGTGTGGGGAAAATGTCCGTCTGCTGAAATAATAACCATCATTTATATGTATTATTTGCTTAAAATCCGCCATCGACGATGTAGCGTCCGCTTTTCACACAATAAAAAAACACAAAAAAAGCAGTCGGTTAACGATCTCTTTAAAATTGGTCATCAACCGCCTGCACCATAGGGTATCGAATGCTTTATTTGTTTTCGCCATGCACTATTCTCATGCGCTCGTTCATGTTTTTAATTTTATGCCTGAGCAATAAATATTCTGTTATCCAAACAATTAAAAATATCAGCGTAAATGTGAGCGTAAAGACAATAAAGCTGACCAGTGACAAGGGAAACCAGCTTAAAAAATATCCGCTAAGAAAAATCAGCATAAAAAGAATGATAAAGTTGAGGCACGATTGCCGCGCCAGACTCCAATGATCGATGAGCCATATCACCGATGCCGCTGAACCGACCATACCAATCATCCCACAAACAAGCAACTGCACAAGCACGGCCGTCCATTCTGTACCCAATGCAGCCACAAGATCGGGATTTACCGGATAAAACCGGCCATCACCAATGCACCAAGACACGAAAAGAGAGATAAATACACCAATGGTCACACCACTTGGGAAACCATATAGACCGCGTATCAACATCATTTTTTTCATAATCTCACCTCATAAGCCCAACACAAGTTTAATTTTAGTGACATAACGCCTAGACGCATAGGCCACACTTCCATTGATCGTTTTAACGCAGATGGTTCCCGACAAGCTCAAATCGAAATTTTTAACTTTCTTTAAGTTGATGATTTCAGAATTGGAAATACGCACAAAATGCTGCTCTAAACGCTGTTCCGCTTCATACAAACGGCATTTCAGCAGATATGTGCCGTGAGCCGTCTCGGCAAAAACCTTGCCGCTCGATGTAAAAATGCGATAAGTATCAGCGGGATCTAAGATATGTGCCACCTCGTCTTTAAATCCAACAAATACGTTCGCGTGTTTGACCGACAACATTTGGACCAGCGCTTCTATGTCGTCCGTCATGCGATTCGTTAAGATGACCACTTTTGGTTCTACGCAGTTTTCGTCTATTTTAATTTCAACTTGCATCAGCACTTCCTCCTTTCTTTCATTATCATATGGCATCCAAAAAGAAAGGGCCACCAAATTTCTATAAACGGTCGCATTTCTCCTTTAGGTGGCCGTAATCGTATATGACCGCAAAAAAAAACACAAAAAAACCCGGCTCATCACTGAGCCAGGTTGCAACAGGGGCACTAGGATTCGAACCCAGGACCTGCGGTTTTGGAGACCGTTATTCTACCAGCTGAACTATACCCCTATAAAAATAAAACTCCCCGAGCTGGGCTCGAACCAGCAACCCTTCGGTTAACAGCCGAATGCTCTACCATTGAGCTATCGAGGAATAATTCCGGCAATGACCTATCTTGACAGGAAAAGAGTACCTGCTA
>JAEZVS010000005.1 GCA_023443145.1 Bacillota bacterium
TCCCTGCGCAATACTCGACGCCTTCTGCACGCAATTGTTCCACAATCGCTTCAGCAGGTGTCATTTTTTGTTTTTCTGCCATAAGTTTTTTCCTCCTTAAAAGTAAGAGATACAAAAATCTATCTTAAAAGCAATGGCACTTGCTTTAAGACACGCCTTTTTTATTTTCTTCGAGCATTCTTTAGATATCAACTCTAAGACAATCACTTGGATAGTATGGCGGGTAGCCACATTGAAAATTCGGGAACGAAGGTAATAAAGAGCAAAAGAATGATTTCCAAAACAAGCATGGGTAAAATAGCTTTGGAAATATGTTCGATGGTCATTCCAGATATACCGCTGGCGACAAATAGATTGACCCCAACAGGCGGTGTGATAAAACCTATGGCCAAGTTGACCACCATAATAACACCGAAATGAACCGGATCAATTCCCAACTGTAATACAATCGGCATAAGGATAGGGGTTAAAATAACGATTGCAGCCAACGCTTCCATGAACATCCCAACAAACAACAAAAGAATGTTGATCGCCAGCAAAATAACAATTTTGCTATCCGATATATTCAAAATAAAATTGGCAATTTTATTTGGGATTTGCTCTAATGCCAACACATTACCGAATATGGTGGCCATCGCCATTAACATAATAATCATGGCTGAATTGGTAGCAGAATTTGTTACACATTGACGAATATTGGACCGGTTAATGCCTTTATAGATAAAAGCACCTACAACAAGGCCATAAAGAGCCGCTACAGCAGCCGATTCTGTTGGCGTCATCAGCCCGCTGTAAATACCGCCTAAAATGATAACAGGAACCATTAATGCCCATTTGGCGTCCCACAGCGATTTTGCTGCACGTTTTACCGCGTCTTCGTGACGCTCTCCACGCCAATTATTTTTTTTGGCTAGGAAATAGGTATAAAGCATCAATACCACGCCCACAATAATCCCGGGGGTAATCCCTGCCATAAAAAGATCTCCGACGGAGGCATTGGCCGACACACCATATACCACAAAGGGATTACTTGGGGGAATCATAACACCGATGGACCCCGCTGCCGCCACAAGTGCAGCTGAAAAATAACGGTCATAACCACGCTTCACCATAGCAGGGATGGTTAGGCTCCCGATAGCAGCAACCGTCGCCGGTCCGGAACCGCTCATTGCGGCAAATAGCATACACGTTAAAACCGTTGCCATCCCAAAGCCACCGCTTAAATTACCAATGAGATCATCCGCCAAATTGAGCAATCTTTCCGAAAGCCCGCCTTCTCCCATGAATGTACCGGCTGCAATAAAGAAAGGAATGGCCATAATGGTCACATTGTTAATGGAAGTAAACGACTGTGTGGCAATATAATTGATAGGCAATGTATGCGCTGCAAACATGGTGACCAGCGCCGCCAATCCTAGGCTGATGGCAATAGGGACACCAATGATTACAAAAAGAATGAAATAGCCGAACATCCACGCAGCTGCACTCAACTCAATTCCTAATACACTTGGAACCATCAACAGGATAGCAACCAGAGAACCTATTACGATGGAATTAAGACCGGATTCACAGTATTCACGGTATAAATCCTGAGCTAGCCTGAGCAAAATAAGAGCAAAGCCGATTGGTAGGATCAAATAGACCGCCCAGTATGCCCAGCGCAATACCGCTGTGGTTTGTGGGAACATATGCAACAACAAGACGTGCTTGGTGCCAAAATAGAAGATGGCACCGCCTAAAATGAGAAAAAGCACATCGGCGCTGACCCAAAGAATTCTCTTCCATTTTTCCGGTAAAATAGAGACAAACGCATCTACGCGAATCATATCACGGTGTTTAATTGAAATGGGTATGGCCAGGTACGTTACCCAAACAAATATAAAGCGGGCCAATTCCTCTGTCCATGCGATGCTGATACTCATACCGAAAATTTGGTTCAAAACATATCTTGCCAATGTTTGATACGAGATAAAAAATATCATAGACAATAAGCCGATGTTCAATAATATTTTTTCAATATTTTCATCTAGCCAATGTAATGCACCTTTTTTTTCAGGCTGCGGTTTTTTATTATTTGGAATATGAACAGATGCCTCTGCACTGTGGCCCATATTCAAGTTATTTTTATCGACCATAATATCACCTCACCTGATAGTCGTCACGCTGTGTGGCCTGAACCAAGGCTACAGCTTTTTCAGGAACAACCGATCCAATATATTGTTTGTAAACTTTTTCTGTACTATTTTTAAATGCTTCCCGTTCTTCCGGTGTCAAGTCGTGAATGGTCATTCCACCGTCAATCAGATGCTGTTTGTTTTTAGCTTCATTTTCTTGCGCAATACCGCGCTGCCAATTGAGTGCTTCTCGCGCCGATTCTAAAAGAATCTTCCTGTTTTTATCTGATAACTCATCAAAACGTTTCTTATTCATCAAAAGAATGTGCATGCTGTAATTGTGTTGTGAGTCAATGCCATATTTTAATATTTCGCCGTGTTTGGCGCTATAAAGCAAAGACCACGTATTTCCTTCACCGTCAACCGCCCCTTGAGACAGTGCCGTATACGTTTCGCCCCAGGCAACCGGCATTGCGATACTGCCAACGGCTTGCGCAACAGACACTTCCACTGGAGAGTCGGTTGTACGAAGTTTTAAGCCTTTAAAATCACCAATGTTTTCTATTTTTTTACTGCTCGTTACAAAATTACGGTAACCGTATTCAGAAAACATAATGATTTCAAATCCTTTTGTGCGTGCAATTTCTCTATAGTATTTCCCCAACTCACCATTGTCTATGGCATCATACAAATTCTTTTGATATTTAGGTGATGTGACATAAGGCAAGTCAAACGCCATAAATTCCGGAATAAATCCGGCAAAATTTGGTGAGGAACAGCTGGCCATATCCAGAGTACCGCCTTGAACCGACTCGGTGGTCGCGCGGTCACTTCCCAACATCGCATTGCTGTAGAGTTGAATGTCAATCTTTCCATTTGATTTTTCTTCGACAAGCTTTTCAAACTTTTCATAACCCAACGTAACATTGTCTCCGGTGGCCTGTGGATTTGCAATACGAATGATCTGTACATCATTTTTTGATTTCTGATGACCGCAACCAGTTAAAAGCATCAACAAAGCCAACACCATGAGCAAATATAGAACAGGGTATTTTCTGTGCTGCATGGCCCTCACACCTCTTTTCTTTTCAAAGATCAACGCATCGATCAAACTTACCGATAACTATTAAACATGTCATAAAGAACTTCCGTTGTTACTTCTATCGGATTGTTGTGCAAATTGGGGTGTTCGCTCATTCTCACCAATTCATCCACATCTTGATCGGTTAAATTATATTTTTTTAAATCGCAGGGCAAACCTAATGTTTTTTTCAGTGATTGAATGGCATCTGCCATCTCATACGCATCGCGAAATCCCAAATGTCGTGCAAAGCGATGCAGTCTATCGTCTGCATTAAACCGAGTGAAATAGTCAATAGTTAATCCGCAGGCTGCACCATGAGGAATGTGAAATTTCGTTGTTAAAGGAAAAGATATGGCATGGCTTGCTGTTGTTTTTGGTAAAGTAAAAGCCAAGCCCGCAATAATGGCTGCTTCAGACATTTTTTCACGCGCCAAAGCATCCTGTGGTTGTTGATAGGCTCTAATTAAATACTTGAATACATTATCTGTTGCATGCAAGGCCATCGCATCACAAATGGATTGATGTCCTTTTGCCCAAAATCCTTCCAAAGCATGACAAAGCGCATCGATGCCTGTGAATGCCGTTACAAAACCGGGCATGCTATAAGTTAATTCGGGATCAACAAGAGCCAAGTCCGGATAAAAATTATCGCTGTTAATAGGCATTTTCTTGCCTGTTTCCGTATTGCTTAAAACTGAAACGCATGTCACTTCCGAGCCGGTTCCGGAT